>NZ_JBEZMM010000032.1:0-90697 GCF_040652715.1 Streptomyces sp. NPDC048196
CGGCCATGCCGGAGGAGTAGGTGCGCATCGGCAGCGAGATGAAGTCGCCCTTCTCGTTGATGCCGGAGAAGTCGACGATCCCGTCGTAGCGCTCACGGATCTGCTCACGCGACATGCCCATGGCCAGGCCGCCGAGGACGACGTTCTTCTCGCCGGTCAGGTCGTTCATCAGGGCCGCGTTGACGCCCAGCAGGGAGGGCTGGCCGTGGGTGTAGACCTTGCCCCGCTCGGCCGGCAGCAGGCCGGCGACCGCCTTGAGCAGGGTGGACTTGCCCGAGCCGTTGGAACCGATCAGGCCGATGGACTCGCCGCGGTAGGCGGTGAAGGAGACACCCTTGACCGCGTGCACCTCGCGCACACCGGTGGAGGGCTTGCGGCGGACGATGCGGTTCAGGGCCGCGGTGGCGCTGCCCTTGCCGGCACCCGTGCCGTAGACGCGGTAGACGATGTGCAGATCGTCCGCGATCACCGTCGGGATCCGCTCCTGGGCGGCCGCCGTGGGCTGCACGCCGTTGTTCTGCTCAGCCACGTCCGTACCGCTCCTCAGCCTTCCAGAAGTACACAAAGCCCGCGACGCCCATCAGGAGCGCCCAGCCGCCGGCGAACGCCCACACGTGCGGGGGCAGCTTGTTGGCCGTGAAGCTGTCGATCAGCGCGAAGCGCATCAGGTCGATGTAGACCGCGGCCGGGTTGGCGTTGAGCAGGACCTCCACGAACTGCGGGACGTGCTTGCCCTTCAGGATCAGGTCGATGCTGAACATCACGCCGGACGCGTACATCCAGGTCCGCATGATGAACGGCATCAGCTGCGCCAGGTCCGGGGTCTTGGAGCCCAGCCGCGCCATGACCATCGCCAGGCCCGTGTTGAAGACGAACTGGAGCAGCAGCGCCGGGAGCACCAGGAACCACGACCAGGTCGGCATCTGCCCGAAGCCGAGCAGGATCAGGACCAGCACACCCATGGAGAACAGCAGCTGCTGCAGCTGCATCAGGCAGAACGAGATCGGCAGGCAGGCCCGCGGGAAGTGCAGCGCCCGCACCAGGCCGAGGTTGCCGGAGATCGCCCGCGTACCGGCCATCACCGAGCTCTGCGTGAAGGTGAAGATGAAGACGCCGGTCACCAGGAACGGCACGAAGTCGGGGACGCCCTTCCTCGTGCCGATCAGCAGACCGAAGATCAAGTAGTAGACGAGCGCGTTCAGCAGGGGCGTCGCCACCTGCCAGACCTGCCCCAGCTTGGCCTGGCTGTACTGCGCGGTCAGCTTGGCGCTGGCGAAGGCGGAGATGAAATGCCGCCGGTGCCACAGCTGCCGGACGTACTCGGGGAGGCTCGGCCGCGCCCCGCTCTGCGCGAGCCCGTACTTCTGGGCCCGCTGAGCCGCGGTCAGCCCTTCGTCGGAAGCTGCCGGGGCACTCATGGCGACCGCACTGTCGTGCGTGGTCTCGCTCACAGTTGACACTTTCGTCCTCAAGGTGCGCTGCCGGGGCCTCGCCCCGGTTCGCGCCTGATGCTCTCAGATACGAGCTTGTCAGATGACGGGAGGGCGGCCCAGTCGGGTCAGTCGCCAAACGGTAGCCCACTTCATGGGACGCCTGGGACCGCACGGGGTGGCCCAGCCCTCCTTGAAGCCGCCCAGCCAGGCCCGCAGCGCCGGTCGCGAGGGGCGCCGGGCGAGGGTGAGCAGGAACCAGACACCCAGATAGACCGGAACCAGTGCGGCGGGGAGGTTGCGGCGGGCCAGCCAGACCCGGTTGCGGGCCACCATCCGGTGGTAGACCGCGTGCCGGGCCGGTGCCGTCGTCGGGTGGTACAGGACCATGTCCGACCGGTAGTCGATCATCCAGCCGGCGTTCAGCGCCCGCCAGGCCAGGTCGGTCTCCTCATGGGCGTAGAAGAAGTCGTCGGGCAGCCCGCCGACCTCCGCGAAGACCTTGGTGCGCACGGCGTTCGCGCCCCCGAGGAAGGTGGTCACCCGCGAGGACCGCATCGGGTCGGACGCGCGCAGCCGGGGGACGTGCCGGCGCTGGGTCTCGCCGGTGTCCGGGTCGGCGATCCGAAAGCTGATGATGCCGAGCTCCGGGTCCTTGGCGAACGCCTCGCGGCACAGCTCGGCGGTGTCCGCCCGGGCCAGCAGCCCGTCGTCGTCGAGGAAGAGCAGGACGTCCATCTCGCGGCCGGCCGGCCCGAACGCCTCGATACCGACGTTCCGGCCGGCCGGGATGCCGACGTTCTCCGGGAGCTCGACGGTCCGCACGCCCTCCGGCAGCTCCGGCAGCGGCGAGCCGTTGCCGACCACGGCGACCTCGATCGGATCGCCGTCCTGCTTGGCCACCGAGTCCAGCAGCGCACGCAGCTCCTCGGGGCGGTTGCCCATGGTGATGATCACCGCACCGACGCGCATCTGGGACGCCCCCGTCACTTGAGCCTGCTGGAGGCGAGGATGGACACGAGGTGGAGCAGCGTCTGGAGGAGCGCGATGCCGGCGAGCACCGCGACGCCCAGCCGCGAGAAGAACAGGTCGCCCCGGATCTGGTCCACGACCGCGAGGGCCAGGATCAGCAGGGACGCCTCGACACCGAGGATCAGCCGGTGGAAATTCAGCGCCGCGGCGGCCTTGCGGGCCAGCGCCATGCCGGAGGACCGCATCTCGGACGCGGTCTCCTTGACCTGCTCCTTGCCGCTCTGCGCGCGGGCCACGCCGACCAGGTCCGTCTCCGCCTTGATCAGGATGGCGCCGAGGGCGGCCAGCGTGCCGAGGAAGGCCCACAGCCAGTCGATCCGGCCCGGGCCCCACAGGTCGGCGGCGCGCAGGCCGAAGCCGGCGAGCACTGCGGCGTCGGTGAGGTACGCGCCGACGCGGTCCATCCAGACACCGGTGAGCGAGTACTGCTTGCGCCACCGGGCGATCTCGCCGTCGACGCAGTCGAGCAGCAGGTAGAGCTGCACCATCAGCACGCCGAGGACGGCGCCCCAGACCCCCGGCACCAGCAGGGCCGGGGCGGCGAGGACGCCGAAGAGGGTCATCAGGTAGGTCAGCTGGTTGGGCGTGACCCGGGTGTTCACCAGGTGCCGGTCGATGCGCAGCGAGATCTCGCGCATGTAGAGCCGGCCGGCCCAGTGCTCGCCGCTCCGCCGGTCCTTCACCCCCGGGGGGTGAACGACCGGCCGGAGCTCAGCTACCGATGGCTTGTGCATAGTCGGCGTAAGCGTCCCTGATCTGGTCGGTGGACAGGTCGAGGTGCTCCAGGATCGTGTAGCGCCCGGGGCGGGTCTTGGGTGCGTACGCGACGGCCTCGACGAATTCCTCGTCGGTGAAGCCGATCTCACCCGGCGTGACCGGCAGTCCGTGCCGACGCAGTACCTCGACCATCAGGTCCCGGGTCTCCTTGTCCCCGCGCAGGTGCGTGGCGAAGGCGGCACCGAGGCCGCACTGCTCGCCGTGGCTCGCCGCGCGCTTGGGGTACAGGATGTCCAGGGCGTGGTTGATCTCGTGGCAGGCGCCGGACGCCGGGCGGCTGTCGCCGGCCACCGACATCGAGATGCCGGTGAGGACCAGGCCCTCGGCGAGCACCTGGAGGAAGGAGTCCTCGCCGACGCCGCCGGGGTGCCGGAGCACCGCCTCGCCGGCCTGGCGCGCCATGGCGGCGGCCAGTCCGTCGATCGCCTCGCCGGTCTCGCGGTGCGAGAGCTCCCAGTCCGCGACCGCGGAGATGTTGGAGATCGCGTCGCCGATGCCGGAGCGGACGAACCGGACCGGGGCCTCCCGGATGATGTCGAGGTCGATCACCACGGCGATCGGGTTCGGCACACCGTAGGAGCCGCGGCCGGCGTCGTTGTCCAGGGTGGCGACCGGCGAGCACAGCCCGTCGTGCGACAGGTTCGTCGCGACGGCCACCAGCGGCAGGCCGATCCGTGCGGCGGCGAACTTGGCGCAGTCGATGATCTTGCCGCCGCCGAGGCCCACGACCGCGTCGTAGTGCCCCTTCTTCATGGCGTCGGCGAGCTTGATCGCGTCGTCCAGGGTGCCGCCGCCGACCTCGTACCACTCGGCGCCCGGCAGCGCGGGGGACAGCCGCTCACGCAGCCGTGCCCCCGAGCCGCCGCTGATCGCGATGGCGAGCTTGCCGGACGCGGAGATGCGCTGATCGGCCAGCAGGCCCGCCAGGTCGTCCAGGGCGCCGGCGTTGATGTCGACGACGACCGGGGACGGAATGAGGCGGGTCAGTACTGGCATGCGATGTCACGGCCCTTCGCCAGGTCGTCGTGGTTGTCGATCTCGACCCACTTGACGTCGCCGATCGGTGCCACGTCCACCTTGAAGCCGCGGTTGACCAGCTCCTGGTAGCCGTCCTCGTAGTAGAGGTCGGGGTCCCGCTCGAAGGTGGTCTTCAGGGCGTCGGCCAGCTCGGCGGCGGCGGAGCCCTCGATGAGGGTGACACCGATGTACTCACCGGTCGCCTCGGCCGGGTCCATCAGCTTGGTGATCTTCTGGACGCCCTTCTCGGGGTCCACGACGACCTTCATCTCCTCGTCGGCGAGCTGCTTGACGGTGTCCAGCGCGAGGATGATCTTCTGGCCGTTGCCGCGGGCGGCGAGCAGGGTCTGCTCGACGGAGACCGGGTGCACGGTGTCGCCGTTGGCGAGGATCACGTCGTGCTGGAGGGCGTCACGGCCGCACCACAGGGAGTAGGCGTTGTTCCACTCCTCGGCCTTGTCGTTGTCGATCAGGGTGAGCTTGAGGCCGTACTTCTGCTCCAGGGCCTCCTTGCGCTCGTACACGGCCTCCTTGCGGTAGCCGACGATGATCGCGACCTCGGTCAGGCCGATCTCGGCGAAGTTGCCGAGGGTCAGGTCGAGGATGGTGGTCTCCCCGTCGACCGGCACCAGGGCCTTGGGCAGGGTGTCGGTGTAGGGGCGCAGACGCCGTCCGGCGCCGGCAGCCAGCACGAGGCCGATCATGCGGGTTCTCCTTCATCGTGTACGGCGGGTGCTCCGGAAGAGACCCAGAAGCGGATGCTCTCGATGAGCACCAGCAGCGCAAGGACCACGGCCAGGGCCGTGAGCGCGATTGTGAAACCTTCAGGGGACAGCGCGGCTGCCAGGACGGTCACTACGAGGACGCGTCCCTCGTGGCCGCCGGTTGCCCGGACCAGCCACCGCGGCGGGGCCCCGGTGCCACCGCGGATGCGGTAGACGGTGTCGTAGTGATGGTAGGCGACGGCCGCGACCAGCCCGAACGCCGCGGGGAGCGCTCCGGGCACGTCCGCGCGGGCCGCCAGCACGAGGATCGTGACGTACTCGCCGGCCCGGAAGAAGGGCGGGACGAGCCAGTCGAGGGCGCCCTTGAGCGGCCGGGACACCGCCGCACCGGCCAGCAGCGCGGAGCAGGCGGCGACGCCCACGGTGAGCCAGGACGCCGGGTCCTTCTCGAAGATCACCCAGACCAGCAGCACCGCGGCCGAGAGAAATGCCATAGCCGGGGCGAGGAAGGAACCGGTGCGGCCGCGGCCGCGCGCACCGCGGGCGATCAGCTCGGCGAGCGGCCCGGAGTCGGCGAGGTCGGCCAGCGCACGGGCGGCGCGGTCGGTGCGCCGGGCCCGCCGGGTCAGGGAGCGCAGCACCCGGCCGGCCGTGGTGTAGCAGGCGGCCAGCGCACAGCCGATGAGCAGGGCGTAGAAGACGATGCGCGGGGTGGTCAGCGCCGTGAGGACGGCGATCATGGCCCAGCGTTCACCGATCGGCAGCACGATCATGCGGCGGACCCAGACCGTCCAGCCGACGCTGTCGAGCTTGTCGGAGAGCGCCGCGGTCGGGCTGGTGTTGCCGCTGGCGTCGTGGTTGGCCTCGTTGAAGGCGAAGTCGACGACGTGCCGGCAGGTCTGCAGGACCATCGCGCCGAGCGCCAGGGCCCATACGTCGTCCCCGCCGCGGGCGGCCCCCAGCGCCAGCCCCGCGTAATAGGCGTACTCCTTGGCCCGGTCGAAGGTGGCGTCCAGCCAGGCGCCCAGCGTCGAGTACTGCAGCGAGTAGCGGGCGAGCTGCCCGTCGGTGCAGTCCAGGACGAAGGAGAGGAGCAGCAGGACCCCCGCGGCGACGAAGCCGGCGCGGGTGCCGGTGGCCGCGCCGCCGGCCGCTATCAGTGCGGTGAGCAGGGACGCGGTGGTGACCTGGTTGGGGGTGAGGCCGCGGCGCGCGCACCAGCGGGCGAGGTAGCGGGAGTACGGGCTGATGCAGAAGGTCGTGAAGAAGCCGTCGCGGGACTTCACCGCGGTGCGCAGCCGTACCGCCTCGTCGTCGACGGCCGCGACCGCCTCGCGGGCCTCCTCGCGCTGGGCGGGGGTGAGCGCGACGGTGGCGACCAGGCTGCCGAGCTCGATGCGGTGCAGACCGATGTCGTCGCGGTCCAGGGAGTCGGTGAGCGTCTCGGTGAGGACGTCCGTGAGGTGGGCGGTGCCGGCGCCGACCGGGATCCGGCCGGCCGCGCGGGCCAGCGCCGGGCGGGCCGCGGCCTGGGCGGTGAGCGCGCCCGGCACGGCGGCGGCCGGGAAGCGGGGGTCGGTCAGCGCGAGCCGCAGGGCGTGCAGGTGGCCGACGAAGCGGGGGTCGACGAGGGCGACCCGCTCCTGGGCGGGCACCTCGGCGAGCAGCGCGGCGGCGGAGGCGGCGTCGTCCGCCGTACGGACGTCGAAGCCCAGCGTCCGCAGGTCGGCTTCGAGCGGCGACCCGGCGACCGGCGGACCGGTGAGGATGGCGGTCGACAGACGAACTCACTCCTTGGAGGCTGACAAGGCAGCGCCGGTCGATCCGCATTCGATACGGACTACCCGGGCAGCGGGCGTGGCACACCGGGCGCCCGGAGGGCCGGATGGCACGTCGGCAGAGGCTATCGGATCGCCGGATGCGGCCGTTCACCGCGCATTCACCGCACGATCGAGTGACCGACGGCTGCGCCTGCCGCGATCATCATGGTGGATGGGGTGGCGCATGAACAACTGGCCGGCGATGGGGGCCGTCGTTCCGGTGCCGGTTATGAGCGGGCTGGTCACGGGGCGGGCGGGTTGTGCCGCGGAGGTGTGGCGAGGGCCATGCCGGCCTGCGGGGAGCGCCGGCGGCCGGCTGCGGGAGCCGGAGGCCGCCTCGCTCGGTGCCTCGGGGCGGCCGCCTGATGTGGTCCCTCTCACGGTGGATGCCAGGTGGGCGCACTCCCGGCCGGACGCGCGGGAGGTGTGGCGCCGCGCACCCGCTCTGCCGGTGATGCGGACCCGGCTAGGGCAGACTTGACGTCGAAGACCGACGACAAGGATGGGCATGCCGATCACACCTGCCAACGGACAGACCGCCGAGGACACGGCGGTGCGCACGCCGGGCGGCGCCGCCGAACCGATCATGCTGGAGCTGGTCGACGAGGACGGTACGACGATCGGCACCGCGGAGAAGCTCGCGGCGCACCAGCCTCCGGGGCAGCTGCACCGGGCGTTCTCGGTCTTCCTCTTCGACGAGAAGGGCCGGCTGCTGCTCCAGCGCCGGGCGCTGGGGAAGTACCACTCCCCCGGTGTGTGGTCCAACACCTGCTGCGGTCACCCGTATCCCGGTGAGGCGCCGTTCGCGGCGGCGGCCCGCCGGACCGCGGAGGAGCTGGGTGTGGCACCCGCGCTGCTGGCCGAGGCGGGCACGGTGCGCTACAACCATCCCGATCCGTCCTCCGGGCTCGTGGAGCAGGAGTACAACCACCTGTTCGTGGGCCTGGTGCGGGCCGAGCCGGCACCGGACCCGGAGGAGATCGGCGAGATCGCGTTCGTGACGCCGGCGGAGCTGGCCGAGCGGCATGCAAAGGCGCCGTTCTCCGCGTGGTTCATGACCGTGCTGGACGCGGCGCGCCCGGCGGTGCGGGAGCTCACCGGGCGGTCGGCGGGCTGGTAGCCAGCGGGGTGAGCGGCAGTTCGGCCCAGATGGCCTTGCCGCCGCCCGCCGTGTGCTCGACATCGCATTTCCCGCCCACCTGGGCCGTGACGGTCTTGACCAGCCACAGACCGCGGCCCCCGACGTCGCCCTCGTCCGCCTCCAGCGCCTTGGGGCGGTAGGGGTGGTCGTCCTCGACCGCGACCCGCAGCCAGTTGGCGCCGATGGTGACCTGGACGGCGATCTGCGGGGAGAGCAGGGCGGCGTGCCGGACGGCGTTGGTGACCAGTTCGGAGACGATGAGCAGCAGGCCGTCCATGATGTCGGCGGCGACCGGCACGTGCTGTTCGGCGAGCAGGTCCCGGACCGCATGGCGCGCCTGCGGCACCGAGGACTCCAGTGCCGGTGCGGTGAAGCGCCAGACACCTTCGTACGCGAGCGGGGAGGTCAGCTCGTCGGGGGGTTCTGCGGGGGGTCCGGAAGGCATCCTCACAGGAAGAGTGTTGAGAATGCGCTGGTCCGTACCGGCCCGCTGAACGCAAGTCAGCGCCTATCGACGGCTTTTGGCGGATTCCGAGAGTTTCCCACGGGCTGCGGACCGGCCCTGTTCTCTTTGTGCCGGGTTCGTGGATTCCACGGGAACGGCACCCCTACGATCCCGCCATCCGGCTCGCCCTGCCCGGGTGGCGGGGGCGGACAGCACGGCAGGCCCGGTGCCGGGGCACCGGGCCTGCCGTGTGTGCAGTAGCGGGGACAGGATTTGAACCTGCGACCTCTGGGTTATGAGCCCAGCGAGCTACCGAGCTGCTCCACCCCGCGTCGGTTGCCCCCACCTTACGGGTCGCCCGCCGCAGATCCAAATCGATAAACCGACCGGCCGCGGGCGGGCGCCCCGCCTCGGTCCCGGCCCGCCCGGTTCACACCGCCCGGTCGGTGATCCGCCCGGCCTCGACCTCGATCCGCCGGGTGGTGTGCACCGCGTCCAGCATCCGCCGGTCGTGGGTCACCAGCAGCAGCGTGCCCGGGTACGAGGCGAGCGCCGACTCCAGCTGCTCGATGGCCGGCAGGTCCAGGTGGTTGGTCGGCTCGTCCAGGACGAGGAGGTTGACCCCGCGCCCCTGGAGGAGGGCCAGCGCGGCCCGGGTGCGCTCCCCCGGTGAGAGGGTGGGCGCCGGGCGCAGCACATGGGCCGCCTTGAGCCCGAACTTCGCGAGCAGGGTGCGGACGTCGGCGGGCGGCAGGTCCGGCACGGCGGCCCGGAAGGCGTCCATCAGCGGCCGGTCGCCGAGATGGTGCCCGCCGAAGAGCCGGCCGCGGGCCTGCTCGATCTCGCCGACCACCACGCCGGGGCCGAGCGCGGCCTGCCCGGCGTCCAGCGGGAGCCGGCCGAGCAGGGCGGCCAGCAGGGTGGACTTGCCGGAGCCGTTGGGACCGGTGATGGCGACCCGGTCCGCCCAGTCGATCTGCAGGTCCACCGGGCCGAAGCGGAAGTCACCGCGCCGGACCGCGGCCCCGCGCAGGGTCGCGACGACCGCGCCGGCCCGGGGTGCCGCGGCGATCTCCATCCGCAGCTCCCACTCCTTGCGGGGCTCCTCGACGACCTCCAGCCGTTCGATCAGGCGCTGGGTCTGCTTGGCCTTGGCGGCCTGCTTCTCGGTGGCCTCGACCCGGCCCTTGCGGCCGATCTTGTCGTTGTCGGGGGCCTTGCGGCGGGCGTTCTTGACGCCCTTCTCCATCCAGTTGCGCTGGGTGTGGGCGCGGGTCTCCAGGGCGGCCTTGGTCTCGGCGTACTCCTCGTACTGCTCGCGGGCGTGCCGCCGGGCCCGTTCGCGCTCCTCCAGGTAGGAGGCGTAGCCGCCGCCGTAGACGTTGACCTGCTGCTGGGCGAGGTCGAGTTCGACCACGCGGTTGACGGTGCGGGTCAGGAACTCGCGGTCGTGGCTGACGAGGACGGTGCCGGCGCGCAGCCCGGTGACGAACTCCTCCAGCCGGTGCAGACCGTCCATGTCCAGGTCGTTGGTCGGCTCGTCCAGCAGGAAGACGTCGTAACGGGAGAGCAGCAGGGAGGCGAGCGAGGCCCGGGCGGCCTGTCCGCCGGAGAGGGCGGTCATCGGCTGGTCGAGGCCGACGGTGAGGCCGAGCTGGGCCGCGGTCTCCTCGGCGCGTTCGTCGAGGTCGGCGGCGCCGAGGTCGAGCCAGCGCGTGAAGGCCGTGTCGTAGGCGTCGTCGGCGCCGGGGCGCTCCTCGGCCAGGGCCTGGGTGGCGGCGTCCAGGGCGCGCTGGGCGTCGGCCACGCCGGTACGGCGGGCGAGGAAGGCCCGTACGGTCTCTCCGGGGCGGCGGTCGGGCTCCTGCGGGAGGTGGCCGACGGTGGCGGTGGGCGGGCTGAGGGAGAGCGCGCCCTCCTCGGGGGTGTCCAGCCCGGCCAGCAGGCGCAGCAGGGTGGACTTGCCCGCGCCGTTGGCGCCGACGAGGCCGATCACGTCCCCGGGGGCGACGACCAGATCGAGACCGGAGAAGAGGATGCGCTCGCCGTGGCCGGCGGCGAGGTCTTTGGCGACGAGGGTTGCTGACATCAGACCGTCGATCGTAGTCGGCCGCCCGGGCCGCGGTCGCTCTAATATCCGGGCATGGAACCGGGCCTCACGACGCACGTCAGCGACGGCACAGCGACCGTCACCATCAGCAACACCGGCAAGCGCAATGCGATGACCGTCCAGATGTGGCGGGATCTGCCGCCCCTGCTGGCGCGGCTGGCGGCGGACCGGGCGGTGCGGTCGCTGGTGCTGACCGGTGCCGGCGGGACGTTCTGCGCGGGCGCGGACATCGCCTCGCTGCGCGGGACGGCCGGGGAGTCGCAGGGGCTGGCGGTGGCCGCCGAGGAGGCGCTGGCCGCCTTCCCGAAGCCGACGCTGGCGGCGATACGCGGCTACTGCGTGGGCGGCGGCGCCCAGTTGGCGGCCGCCTGCGATCTGCGGTTCGCGGAGGAGGGGGCACTGTTCGGGGTGACGCCGGCCAAGCTGGCGGTGGTCTACCCGGCGTCGGCCACCCGGCGGCTGGTCCGCCTGGTCGGGCTGTCGTCCGCCAAGTACCTGTTGTTCTCCGGGGAGTTGATCGACTGCGCGCGGGCGCTGCGGACCGGGCTGGTGGACGAGGTGCTGGCCGAGGGCGAGCTGGGCAAGCGGGTCGCGGAGTTCTCCGCCGTACTGGCGAGCCGGTCGCTGCTGACGCAGACGGCGGCGAAGGAGCTGGCCAACGGCACCTGGGACGTGCCGGCGGACGAGGCGGAGGAGCGCGGCGCCCACTGGGCGGGGCAGGCCCGGGCGAGCGGCGACACCGCCGAGGGTGCCGCCGCCTTCCTGGAGCGCAGGCCGCCGCGGTTCACCTGGCCCGCGGAATGAGGGGCGCTACGCCCGCTGTCCCTGCGCCTGCTGTTCCCGCTCCCCGGTGAGCACGGACCGGCTGAGGTCCCGCAGCGCCGCGGTGACCTCGGCCGGTGCCTTCTCCGGGGAGCCCGCGTCGTAGGGCGGCTGCGGGTCGTACTCGATGCCGAGCTGGATGGTCTGGGCCGCGGTGTCCCCAGCGATCCGGCCGGCCAGCGCCAGCCCCATGTCGATGCCGGACGAGACCCCGGCCGCGGTGACGTACTTGCCGTCGAAGACCACCCGCTCCCCGGTCGGCTCGGCGCCCAGGGCCGGCAGCAGGTCCAGTGCGAGCCAGTGGGAGGTGGCCCGGCGGCCCTTGAGGAGGCCGGCCGCGGCCAGGATCAGCGAGCCGGTGCACACCGAGGTGGTCCAGGTGGTGGCGGTGTCCACGGCGCGGATCCAGTCGTGCAGCGGCCCGTCCGCCATGTGCACGGTCTGCCCGGGGCCGCCGGGGACGACGAGGATGTCGGGCGCGGTGACCTCGTCCAGCGCGGCGTCCGCGACCAGCCCCACAAAACCGGTGTCGCTGCGGTACGTCCCGGCGCGTTCGGCGACGAACACCGTCTCGGCGCCCGGGAGGCGGCTGAGCGTCTCGTAGGGGCCGATGGCGTCCAGGGTGGTGAAGCGGTCGTAGAGGAGGATCGCGATCTGCATGGCGTTTCCCGTCTGGAGGAGTGGTTCGGAGGAGTCGGACGGCGGGGCGGCCGCTCAGTGGCCCGCGGGGGCCGGCTGGAAGCGGCGGCGGTACTCGGCCGGGGAGGCGGCCAGGGCGCGGAGGAAGGCGCGGCGCATCGCCTCGGGGGTGCCGTAGCCGCAGTGGCGGGCCACCTGGGCGATGCCGTCGGCGGTGTCCTCCAGGCGGCGGCGGGCGGCCTCCAGCCGTACCCGGTCGACATAGCGGCCCGGCGTCATCCCGACCTCGTCGCGGAACGCCCGGGCGAAGTGGCGCGGGGAGAGCCCGGCGCGGGCGGCGAGCGCGTCGACGGACAGGTCGGCGGCCGGGTGCTCGGTGATCCACTGCTGGACGTCGCGCAGCGGCCGCCGCTGCGCGGTCTGGACGGCGAGCTGGGCGCTGAACTGCTTCTGGTTGCCCGGCCGGCGCAGGAACACCACCAGGTGCCGGGCGATGGCGAGCGCGAGGTCCCGGCCGAGGTCCTCCTCCACCAGGGCCAGCGCCAGGTCGATGCCGGCCGTCACGCCCGCGGAGGTGGCCAGGTCGCCGTCCCGCACGTAGATCGGGTCGGCCTCCACCCGCACCGCGGGGAACCGTTCGGCGAGGGTGTCGCACAGCATCCAGTGGGTGGTCGCGCGCCGGCCGTCCAGCAGCCCGGCCTCGGCCAGCAGCAGCGCCCCGCTGCACACCGAGACCTTGCGCCGGGCCCGGTGGGCGTTGTCCCGCAGCCAGTCGACCAGCCGCGGGTCGGGGGTGCGGGTGCCCTGGCCGCCCGGGACCAGCAGGGTGTGCGGGGGCCCGGCGGCGGCGAGCGTGGTGTCGGGGACCAGGGTCAGTCCGCTGGTGGTGCGCACCGGGGAGCCGTCCAGGGCGGCCGTACGGATCCGGTAGGCGCCGGGAACGGCCTGCCCGGCACCGCTGAAGACCTCCACCGGCCCGGTCACGTCCAGGGCCTGCACGCCGTCGAAGAGGACGACCAGCACCTCGCGCTGTTCCATGCCGTCCATCCTGGGCAGTGGCGCCGATGGCGGCAATGACGGGCTTCCCACCTTTCCTGCCATTACCTGGTCAGGGCCACCGCGGAAGCCTTCGTGGGGCCGTCGGGGCCCTGCCCCCGGCGCCATACCGACGGGTCGGTACCCTGCCCCCATGACCTCTCACAGCGCACTGCCCGAGCGGGCCGGCCGCACGTGCCACAACGTCATCAACCCCTTCCACTCCACGCACTACTTCGCGCCGGAGCTTGCCGCCGAGATGGCCAAGGCCGGGGTTGACGACGCCAGGGCCGGCTACTTCGTCTGCCGCAGCGCGGCGATGGGGGCGGTCGGCCCCGGCACCGTCGCGGCCACCTTCTACAACTTCAAGTACGACCTGATCGCCCGGCACCTGCCGGAGGTGTGGCAGAAGACGACCCCGCAGGACGTGCTCGACGCCCGGCTGCGCGCCGCCGACGCCACCCTGCGCCGACTGCTCGGCGACGAGGCGGTGACGTCACCGGAGATGGCGGAGGCCGCCGAGCTGGCACTGCGCGCCGCCGAAGCCGGTACCCGCCGGGCCCGGCCGCTGTACGCCGCGCACGCCGACCTCCCGGTGCCGGAGGCACCGCACCTGGCCTACTGGCACGCCGCGACCCTGCTGCGCGAACACCGCGGCGACGGCCACCTGGTGGCGCTGCTGCACGCCGAACTGGACGGGCTGGAGGCGCTGGTCACCCACACCGCCACCGGCCGCGGCATGAGCCCCCGGGGCGTCCTTGCGACCCGCGGCTGGTCCGAGGAGGACTGGCAGGCCGCCCAGGAGCGGCTGCGGTCCCGCGGTCTCCTGGACGGCGAAGGCCACTTGACCGAGGCCGGCGTCCGGCTGCGCAAGGACCTGGAGGAGACCACCGACCGCCTGGACCGGGCCCCGTACGAGCACCTCGGCGCGGCGGGCGTGGCCCGGCTCACCGAGCTGGCCACCGGCTTCACCACCGCCGTCATGAACGCCGGCGCGTTCCCCGCCGCGCTGTTCGGCAAGTAGGCCGCGCGCGGCCACCGGGGTGTGCCGGCACCGCGCACCCCGGTGCCGCCCACCGGCTGGGCGGCGCGACAGTCCGCCCGGTCACCCGGCACAATGCAAGGCTCAAGCAAGAGCTGGAAGGCGGGCAGGATCAACGTGACGGCAGCCACTGAGCCCATCGGGGCCCTCGGATCCATCGAAGCGCGGATCGCCGGGGAGCTCGGCGTCAAGGAGCGGCAGGTGAAGGCCGCGGTCGAACTGCTCGACGGTGGCTCGACCGTCCCGTTCATCGCGCGCTACCGCAAGGAAGCCACCGAGATGCTCGACGACGCGCAGCTGCGCTCGCTGGAGGAGCGGCTGCGCTACCTGCGGGAGCTGGAGGAGCGGCGCACCGCGGTGCTGGAGTCCGCACGGTCCCAGGGCAAGCTGGACGCCGCCCTGGAGGCGCAGATCCGCGGCGCCGACTCCAAGGCCCGGCTGGAGGACATCTACCTCCCGTTCAAGCCCAAGCGCCGCACCAAGGCGCAGATCGCGCGCGAGGCGGGCCTGGAGCCGCTCGCCGACGGGCTGCTCGCCGACCCTTCCGTGGAACCGGCCGCGGCCGCCGCGGCGTTCGTGGACCCGGACAAGGGCGTCGCCGATGCGGCGGCCGCCCTGGACGGGGCGCGGGCGGTCCTGACCGAGCGGTTCAGCGAGGACGCGGACCTGATCGGTGAGCTGCGGGAGCGGATGTGGTCGCGCGGCCGGGTGACGGCGAAGGTGCGCGAGGGCAAGGAGGAGGCCGGCGCGAAGTTCGCCGACTACTTCGACTTCGCCGAGCCGTTCACCGAGCTGCCCTCGCACCGGGTGCTGGCGATGTTCCGCGGCGAGAAGGAGGAGGTCCTCGACCTCACCCTGGAGCCGGAGGACCCGTCGGCGGCCACCGAGGGACCGAGCTCCTACGAGCGGTCCATCGCCGGGAAGTTCGGGATCGCGGACCGCGGGCGCCCGGCCGACCCGTGGCTGCTGGACACCGTTCGCTGGGCCTGGCGCACCCGCGTCCAGGTGCACCTGGGCATCGATCTGCGGCTCCGGCTGCGGCAGGCCGCCGAGGACGAGGCGGTGCGGGTCTTCGCGTCGAACCTGCGCGACCTGCTGCTCGCGGCGCCGGCCGGCACCCGCGCCACGATGGGCCTGGACCCCGGCTTCCGTACGGGCGTGAAGGTCGCGGTCGTGGACGCCACGGGCAAGGTGGCCGCCACCGACACGATCTACCCGCACGTCCCGCAGCAGAAGTGGGACGCCTCGCTGGCCACCCTGGCGAAGCTGGCCCGCGAGCACCGGGTCGAGCTGATCGCGATCGGCAACGGCACCGCCTCCCGCGAGACCGACAAGCTGGCGACCGATCTGATCGCGGCACAGCCGGAGCTGAAGCTGACGAAGGTGATGGTGTCCGAGGCCGGCGCCTCGGTCTACTCCGCGTCCGCCTTCGCCTCCCAGGAACTGCCGGACCTGGACGTGTCGTTGCGAGGTGCGGTGTCCATCGCCCGCCGCCTGCAGGACCCGCTGGCCGAGCTGGTCAAGATCGACCCGAAGTCGATCGGGGTCGGGCAGTACCAGCACGACCTGTCCGAGGTGAAGCTGTCGCGCTCGCTGGACGCGGTGGTCGAGGACTGCGTCAACGGCGTCGGCGTGGACGTCAACACCGCCTCCGCGCCGCTGCTGTCGCGGGTGTCGGGCATCGGCTCCGGCCTGGCCGAGAACATCGTCGCGCACCGCGACACCAACGGCCCGTTCCGCTCCCGCAAGGCCCTCAAGGACGTGGCGCGGCTCGGCCCGAAGGCGTACGAGCAGTGCGCGGGCTTCCTGCGGATCCGGGGCGGCGACGACCCGCTGGACGCCTCCAGCGTGCACCCGGAGGCGTATCCGGTGGTGCGCCGGATGGTGAAGTCGGCGGGCACCGAGGTCGGTTCACTGATCGGCAACACGGCGGTGCTGCGCACCCTGAAGCCGGCCGAGTTCGTCGACGACTCCTTCGGGCTGCCGACGGTGACCGACATCCTCCAGGAACTGGAGAAGCCGGGCCGGGACCCGCGTCCGGTGTTCAGGACCGCGACCTTCAAGGAGGGCGTGGAGAAGATCGGCGACCTGGAGCCGGGGATGCTCCTGGAAGGTGTGGTGACCAACGTCGCCGCCTTCGGGGCGTTTGTGGACGTCGGCGTCCACCAGGACGGTCTGGTCCACGTGTCGGCGATGTCGCGGACCTTCGTCAAGGACCCGCGGGACGTGGTGAAGCCGGGCGACATCGTGCGGGTCAAGGTGCTCGACGTCGACATCCCGCGCAAGCGGATCTCGCTGACGCTGCGTCTGGACGACGAGGCCGGCAAGGGCGCCGCCGCCGGAGGCGGTGAGCGCCGCACCGGTGCGGGCGGCGGCCGCGGACCGCGCGACGGCGGCCGGAGCGGCGCGCCGCGGCAGCGCCAGGCGGCCGGCGGCCGGCAGGGCGGCGGGCGGGGCGGTGACCGCCGCGGTGGTGGCCGGGACGCCGGGCCGGCCAACGACGCCATGGCGGACGCGCTGCGCCGGGCCGGGCTGCTGGGCAAGGACGGCAGCGGCCGCTGACCGGACCGCCGGATCGGACGGGCCCCGGGGAGTCTCCTGACCCCCGGGGCCCAGCTTTGTGTGTGCGCCCTTAATTGCGTGGACCGGCCCGGCGGGCCGCCGTTAGTCTGCGTCCATGTCCAGCCCCGAGGCGTCAAGACGCCGGCCACCGGCCCTCCGGTGGCTCTTCGCGTTGCCTCGCCGGCCCGGCCTTGCGCCGTAGTGCCGTCACTCCCCTGTCCTCCGCCGCCACCGGATCGTCGTCGCCTGCCGTGAGCGCCGTCATGCGCCCGGCCTTCCCGTCTGACGTCCCGTCAGGATCCGTGCCCGAGCCCCCAGGTGCCCGAGCGTTTCGCCGCGCCCCTGTGAGGTGACGCATGTCGATCCACACTGTGGTTGCGGAGTGTTGTTGTGCCCTTCTTCCTCCATCTGCTCGGACTCGCCGTCTTCGCGCAAGGCACCTCCGAGTTCATGCTGTCCGGTCTGCTGCCGGACATCGCCGCCGATCTGCACGTCCCGCTGTCCGCGGCGGGGTCGCTGACCTCGGCGTTCGCCGTCGGAATGATCGTCGGGGCGCCGCTGATGGCGCTGCTCGCCCGGCGCTGGCCACGCCGCCGGGCGCTGCTGGCGTTCCTGGTCACGTTCCTGCTGGTCCATGTGGCCGGCGCGGTCACCACCAGCTTCGCGGTGCTGCTGGCCACCCGGGTCGTCGCGGCCCTGGCCAACGCCGGGTTCCTGGCCGTGGCCCTGGCCACCGCGGCCTCCGTGGTCGCCCCGGACGCCAAGGGCCGGGCCACCTCGGTGCTGCTCGGCGGCACCACCCTGGCCTGTGTCGCGGGCGTGCCCGCGGGTGCGCTGCTCGGTGCGGCGTGGGGATGGCGCTCGGCGTTCTGGGCGGTCGCCGCGGTGTCGGTGCCTGCCGTGGTGGCGATCGTCCGGTCGGTCCCGGCCGACGGCGGGCGCGCCGCGGACGGCGACGCGGTGCGGGCGCGGGCCGAGCTGCGGACGCTGCGCTCGCCGCGGCTGCTGCTGGTCCTGCTCCTGGGCGCGCTGGTGAACGGCGCGACCTTCTGCACCTTCACCTATCTCGCGCCGCTGGTCACCGACGTAGCCGGGATCGGCACCGGCTGGGTGCCGGCCGTACTGGCGCTCTTCGGCCTGGGCTCGTTCGCCGGTGTGCGCGCCGGCGGGCGACTGGCCGACACCCGTCCGGTGCCGCTGCTGCTGGCCGGCGGGGCGGCACTGCTCGCCGGGTGGACCCTGCTGGCGCTGACGGCCGGCAGCCCGGTGGCGGTCGTGCTGCTCGTCCCCGCCCTGGGGGCGCTGTCGTTCGGGGTCGGCTCCACCCTGGTCGCGCAGGCGCTCTACGCGGCGACCGGGGCGCCGACCCTGGCCGGCGGCTTCGCCACCGCGGCGCTCAACGTGGGTGCCGCGCTGGGCCCGTGGCTGGGCGGCGCCGCCCTCGCCGCCGGGTTCGGCCACCGGGCTCCGGTCGGGGTCAGCGTCCTGCTCATGGCACTCGCAATGGCGGTGGGCACAGCGGCCCTCGCCGCTGCCCGCCGGCTCACCCCGCCCCGGCGTGCCCCCGGATGCTCTCCAGTTCCGCCGCGACGTCGGTGAGCGTGGCGCAGTCCGGATCGGCCCGCAGCTCGACGTCCGGCAAGCCGGCGTCGGGCCGCCGCCCGGGATCCTCCAGTGCGCCGGCCATCGCCAGGAGCGCCCGGCACAGCCGCTCGGCCTCCTCGGTGCCCGGGCGCCGGGCGCCGTGGTCGAGGCGTACCGCGCAGGCGGTCGCGGCGTCCACGATGCGTTCGGCGGCGGTGACCACGGCCGGCCAGTCGGGGTTGCGGTCGCGGGCGGCCAGGAGCTCGGCGGCGGCCGTCTCCGCGGCCGCCCGGGCCTCCCCCAGCGCCCGGTACGCGGCCCGGCGGAGCGCCAGCCGCTCGGCGGGGTCGGTACCGGGCCGGGCCGTGAGGACGTGCCGCAGGAAGCGTTCGGTGGCCCGCAGCGCCGCGGTGACCCGCTGCCCGACCCGGCGGCGCGGGTCCGCGAGCCGCGGCAGATGTCCCACCACGAGCACGATGCCGCAGGCGATGGAGGTGTCGACGATCCGCTCGGCGGCGGCCTCCCGGGCACCGCTGACGTACACGAACGACAGCACCATGAGGGTGATCGCCACGGTCTGCAGCGCGAAGTGCCGGGTGGCGAACGGCAGCAGCGCCCCGCCCACCCCCGCCACCAGGGCCGGCCACCACTCCCCCGTCAACAGCAGACCCGCCCCGGCGAAGACCAGCACCCCGGCGACGGTCCCGGCGAAGCGGTTGACGGTACGGGAGAACAGCGGGCCCAGGTCCGGCTTGACCAGGAAGGTGGCGGTGGCCGGCAGCCAGTACCAGTGGTCCGCCCGCAACAGCAGCGCCACCGCCGCACTCGCCGCGATGCACAGCGCGACCCGCAGGCCGTAGTCCCGCCCGGCCGGTCCGAGGAGTTCGTGCCCGCGCCGCGCCGGTTCCGGCCGCCCCGGCCGGGGCCGGGGCGGCCGGAACGGGGTCTGCGGCTCGTAGCGGGCGAACGCCACCGCCGCGTCCAGCAGCGCCTGGTCGAAGGCGCCGCGGCCGGGCGTGCTGGTCTCGGGGGCGGACAGCCGGCCCGGCGGCCGCCCGGTGCGCAGCGCGGCGGCGAACCGGCGGGGACTGTCGGCGACCCGGGCCGGCAGCGGGCGGGCCTCCCACAGCAGCGCGACGCTGGCCTCGCACAACGCGGTGGCCGCGGCGAACCGTTCGGCCAGCAGCAGTTCGTCCGGGTCGGCCGGCCGGCGCAGCAGCCGGTCCGTCAGCAGACGCAGCCGCAGCGCCTCGTCGGCGCGGTCCAGCGCGGCGCTGAGCCGGCGCCGGGCGGGCTCCGCACCGGGCCCGCCGGCCGCGCCCAGCGCGTCGGCCAGCGCGTCGAAGACCGTGGCGACCGCGGCCCGCTCACCGCTCAGCGCACCGCCCACCGGGCGCGGCGGACGCAGCACCAGCCGCAGCAGGAGCAGCCACAGGCAGCCGGCGAGCAGGGTCAGGGCCTTGGCCCACGGTGCGCCGGGCAGCGGCATCCCGGCGCCCAGGACCGTGGTGGCCAGCATCTGCATCCCGGCGTTCGAGCGGACCGGACCGGCGACGCTGCCCGCGCCGGAGACGAAACCGACCGCGAACAGCGCCGGTACGACCCACCAGCCCGCGTCCACGGCCCGCAGCGAGGCGCCGATCAGCATCCCGAGCGCCGAGGCCAGCGCGGGCAGGCCGATGTGCACGACGCCGGTGCGGCGGGTGCCGGGGCGGTCGTTGACGCCGGCCAGCATGGAACCGAGCGCGGCGAGCACACCGGGCGCCGGGTGGCCGGTGGCGATGCCCGCGCCGAGCAGCGGCCCGGCGCAGAGCGCACCGCGGGCGACGGCGGCCCAGGGCACGGGCAGCCGCTGCCAGCGGAACGGGTGGGCGAGCCAGGCGGGCACGGCGCGCGGCGCGCGGAGCATGGGTCTCCTTGGTCGACGGCTTACGGACGGCGGGCGGATCCGAGGGGCGACATCGGCCGACGGGTACTGCTCCCCAGCCTAAGGTCCCGGTTTGTCCGCACCGCTGCCGGAGGGTTACCGCAAGATCACCAATGGCGGAAGTCCGGCTTCCGCGACGACCGCCGGGCGCCTCGCCGGAGGGGACACCTCGTGGAGCTGCCCCCTAGCATCCCGCCATGACGAGCGACACGGGCACGGACGAGGTGGGTGGTCGGCGGTGGCGTCATCGGGCTGACGTCGGCGGTGGCACTGGCGGAGGACGGCCACCGGGTGCGGGTGGTGAGCCGGGACGCGGCGGACGCGACGACCTCCGCGGTGGCCGGCGGGCTGTGCTGGCCGTACCGCATCCGGCCCTACGAGCGGGCGGTGGCCTGGTCCGTACGGTCCCTGGAGGTGCTGTCCGCTCTGGCGCGGCGGCCGGAGGAGACCGGCGCCCGGCTGGTGGCGGGCACCCTGGCGGCCGCCGCGCCGGGCGACGACGACGGGCTCTCCGCCTGGTACGAGGCCGCCCCCGGGCTGCGGCCGGCCCGCCCGGACGAGCTCCCCGCGGGCATCGCCGCGGGGTGGCGGGCGCGCACCCCGCTGGTGGACATGCCGGCCCACCTGCGCTACCTGGAGCGGCGGCTGGCCGCGGCCGGCGGCACCCTGGAACGCCGGGCGCTGTCCTCCCTGGAGGAGGCCGGACGGACCACCGAGGTGGTGGTGAACTGCTCCGGCCTGGGCGCACGTGAGCTCGTCCCGGATCCTCAAGTCCAGCCGGTACAGGGACAGTTGGTCGTCGTCGCGAACCCGGGTGTGCGGGAGTGGTTCGTGGCCGCGGACGGCGGCGCGACGGACACCACCTACCTGCTGCCGCAGCCGTACGGGCCGGTGCTCGGCGGCACGGCCCGCGAGGGCGCCTGGTCGCGGAAGCCGGACCCGGCGGTGGCGGCGGCGATCGTGGCGCGCTGCGCCGGGCCCTTCCCCGAGGTGGCACGGGCCCGGATCCTGGCACACAGGGTGGGCCTGCGCCCGGCACGCCCCACGGTACGCCTGGAGGCGGAGCGCCTGCCGGGCGGCGCCTGGTGCGTCCACAACTACGGACACGGGGGCGCGGGGGTCACCGTGGCGTGGGGGTGCGCCGACGAAGTGGTGGGGCGGGTGCGGAGAGTTCTGGGCCGGGTGGGGCGGGGGTAGGCGGCTGGGGAGGGCGGGAGTCGGCGGCTGGGAAGGGGCGGGAGTGGGCGGCTGGGGCGGGGCGGGAGTAGGCGGCTGGAGTGGGGCGGGGGTGGGCGGCTGGGGCGGGAGCGGCGGTTACTCTCTGCCTGCCCGGGGCCCACCGCCCACCCGGGGACGTCCGGTTACGGCGTACGGGCCGGCCGCGGATGTCCGGGCACGGCGTACGGGCCGGCCATGGACCCCGGCTACGGCGTATGGGCCGGAGGCGGATGTCCGGTTACGGCGTACGGGCCGGCTGCCGATGTCCGAGCACGGCGTACGGGCCGGCCTAGGACACCGGCTACGGCGTATGGGCCGGAGGCGGATGTCCGGTTACGGCGTACGGGCCGGCTGCCGATGTCCGAGCACGGCGTACGGGCCGGCCTAGGACACCGGCTACGGCGTACGGGCCGGCCCGGGGCAGGTGGCCAGCGGTGTGGCGGACGTGAGGTGGTAGGCGGCCCGGCCGTCCAGCAGGAGCGGAACGAGGCTGCGCAGGGACTGGCGCAGCGGCACGACGACCGAGCCGTCCGCGTCCCGGAGGCCGGTCACGCCGTGCAGCGCGAGCTCGTCGCGGACCTGCGCGAACTGCTCCGGGGCGAGCCGGTAGCCGCACGGCGGGTCGGTCAGGACCTGGCCGGGGGCGGGCGGCTCGTTGTCCGCGCCGCCGAGGTGGACCGGGCCGCGGTCGGCGTAACCGGTGAGCCGGGCGGCCGTGGTGGCCGCCTCGATGCGCCGCCGGTGCTGTGCGAGGAAGTCGAACGCGCCCTTCAGGGCGGCGAGTTGGGAAGTGACCCGGCGTCTGTTGTTGAGCGCCGGGTCGGCCTTCTCGGCGGCGGTGAGGGCATCGACCCGGGTCTCGACGAGCAGCCCGACGGAGCCCTTCACCCCGGCGGTGTTGCGCAGGATGCGTTCCTGGCCGTCGCCCGCGACCTGCTTGACGGGGTCACCGGTCTCCGGGTCGGTCCAGATGCCGTAGACGCCGGTGCTGAATCCGGCCCTCCGTACGGCCGGGGCGACGAAGTCCTGGGAGAGCGAGGTGGCTTCCCGGTGCACCGGGGCCGCGGTGTTGAGGTTGCGCGGCCACAGCGACAGCAGGTCCTTCATGTAGTACGGCACGGTGGGGCCGTATTCGTGCAGGTCGTAGACGGTGTCGGGACGGTAGTCGCGCAGCACCCGGGCCATGGCGCGGGCCTCGGCGGTCTTCAGGGCGAGGTGATCGCGGTTGATGTCCGTGCCCTCGGAGTTGCCGCGGGTGTCGGCGGCCCGGCCGTCGGGGTTGGCGGTGGGGACGACCAGCACGCTGGTCCGCGCGAGGAAGCGCCGGGTGGCCCGGTCCGTGGCGTAGGCGAGGTCGCGGACGGTGGTGAGGCAGGCCTCGCGTCCGGAGGGCTCGTCGCCGTGCTGGGAGCAGATGAGCAGTACGGAGTTGCCGTGCCGTACGGCGGCCGGGGAGGCGGGGGCCGGGGCGCCGATGCGGACGAGCCGGAGCGGACGGCCCTGCGCGGTGGTGCCGATCCGGTCGATGCGGACGCGCGGGGTGGCACGGTCGACGGTGGCCAGAAAACGCTGTTCCTCGAACTCGCTGGTCCAGCGGGCGCCATGGCTGGTTTCGAATCCCGTACGGGGCAGGTGGGTTCCGGTCGCGCGGGCGGGTGCGGCCGGCAGGGTCGCGCCGATGGTGGCGGTCAGACCGAAGGCCAGCGTCGCGAGGACGAGGCGACGGGTACGGAGCATCACGGGCAGGTGCCTCCCTTGGATGAGCGGTGGGGGTCGTCGGGGGCGCTGGTGGTGCGGGGGGGGTGGGGGTCGTCGGGGGCCGTGGTGGTGCGGGGGCGTTGGCGGTGCGGGGGCGTTGGCGGTGGGTGGGCGCTGATGGTGTGTGGGGGCGTTGTGTGGTGTGGAAGCCGTCGGGGGCGGTGCGGGAGCCCTCGGGGTGCGGTACGGGGGCCGGCTGTGCGGTGCCGGGGTGCGGGGGGCTGGCGGGGGTGCGGGGTGTGGTGCTGGCCGGGGTGGAGGCGGCGGACCGGGCGGGGGCGTTGCGGGGCCGCCCGCGGTAGACGGCCCCTGACCCCCTGGCCCTGGGGGATGTCTCCCTGGTCCGGCCTTACCGGGGAGACCGGCCTTACCGGAGGCCGTCCTCCCCGAAGACCGGCCTTACCGGAGACTGGCCTCACCGAAGACCGGCCTTACCGGAGGTCGGCCTCACCGAAGACTGGCCTGACCGGGGAGACACCCCCGGCGGTCATTGCCCGCCCGGCATCCGGCTGATCGAGCGCGGCGGGGCGATTCCGTCCAGCGGTGCGGTCCGGTGGGCGGGGGCGGACGCGTGCGCCGTGGCCCGCGCGAGGGCCGCGGGGCCGCCGGTCAGCGGCAGGTGTGCGGACGTGCGGGACAGGTCGAGGGTGAGGGCGGGCCGGGACGAGGGCGGGTCGATCAGCCCGGTGTCGGTCCCGGCCACGATCAGCGCGAGGCGGTGCCCGGCGGGCACGATGTGGTCGGTGGCGGCCAGGTCGAGGGTGAGGGTGTAGGGCTTGCCGGGGGTGAGCGGGCGGCCCTTGTGGGGGTCGGCGTAGTTGCCGAGGTCCGCCCAGCCGCGGCTGAGGACGGTGTACGCGACCTTCTCGGTGTCGGCGGCGGTTTCCTTGAAGCAGCCGGTGTCCCCCTTGTTGCCGGCGCCCCAGCAGGTGCGCCTGTCGAGGGTGGTGATGCCCTCGCCGTCGGCTCCGTAGTTGCGGATGGTGTCGGGGCCGAGGTCCACCAGGACGGCGGAGAGGTGGGCGGTGGAGGTGCTCGGGGTGACGGTGACGGTCACCGATCCCGAGCCGGACAACCGCAGGGGCGTGCGCAACTGCCCGGTGCTGAACCCGGCCTTGGCGGGCGTCGGCCGGTCGATGTGGGCCGCCCAGTCGGCCTCGCCGAGCCGGGGGTCGTCGGTGAAGGTCTCGGTGGCGCCGCGGGGCGCCTTCCGGGTGCCCAGGACGCCGACGCCGGGTTCCTGGCCCGGGCGCGGGCGCAGTGTGGTGGCCGTGGTGCCGGGCGCGGGCCACTGCGGGTCGGTGGACCAGACGTCGGGAGAACGCTCGATATCGGCCATCGGGGCGCGGTCGATACCGTTGTCGTAGCCCAGCAGATAGTGGTCGAACCAGTGGTGCAGGGTCGTGACCCAGTCGGTGCGCCGGTAGTCGAAGGGGTCGACGTGCCCGGTCTGCGAGAGCCAGATCTTGCGCGCGACGCCGTGCCGGGCGAGCGCGTCCCACCACTGACCGGCGTGCCGGGTGCGGACGTTGAGGTCCTGCATGCCGTGCACCAGGAAGACGCTGGCCCGGACCTTGCCGGCGTTGCGGACGTAGTCCCGTTCGGTCCACAACGCGGTCCAGTCACCGCTGCGCGGGGCCCCGTCGGCGAGCTTCTTCTGTACGGCGGCGCATCGTTTCTGCGCGTCCGGGCTGTCGACCGCCTGGGCGAGCGCGTCCGGGCCGGAGTCGTAGAGCGGGGCGCCCTTGGCGAAGTAGTAGTCGTACCAGGAGGAGATGCCGGCGATCGGGACGATGGTTTTCAGCCCCTTGACCCCGGTGGCCGCGACGCCGTTGGCGATGGTGGCGTCCCAGCTCTTGCCGATCATGCCGGTGCTGCCGTTGGACCAGTCGGCGGTGACGGGTCTGCCTCCGGTGCGGGCGGTGTAGGCGCGGCCCCGGCCGCCCAGCCAGTCGACGACGGCCTTGGCCGACTGGATGTCGGAGCGGCCGCCGACGTCGACGCAGCCGTCCGAGCGGTTGGTGCCGGCCAGGTCGACGAGGACGGTCGCATAGCCGCGCGGCACGAAGTAGTTGTCGTAGAAGAGCGGGAACTGTACCGGCCGGCCGTGGGCGTCGTAGGTCTTCTTCTGGCTCTCGTTGCCGCGTCCGCAGCAGGAGTAGTACGGGCTGGCGTCCATGATCACCGGTATCCGGCGGCCCTGCCGGGCCGGTTCGGCCGGCCGCACGATGTCGACGGCGACGCGGTCGGCCCGTCCGTCCGCATCGCCGTCGAGCCGGGTATCGACCCAGACCGATTCGCGTATCGCGTGGTCGTAGGAGTACACGGGTCTGCTCTCGCCGGGCGCCGCCTGCGCGGCGGCCGGCCCGATCAGTGCGGACAGCAGGGCGGCGACGGCCGCCAGCACGAGCACTGTGAAGGGGATGCGGGGAAACCGCGCAGGGTTCGTCACGGGCGGACCGTAGCGCGGCTCAACTCCCGCGCGTAAGGGTGCGGATGACGCCGACTACGCGACCGGCGACGCCCGGCACCGCTGGGTTGTACGGGACCGGCCGGGACGTCGGGTCAGGCCGGGGCATCGGGTTCAGCGGGGAGGCCAGGTCCTCCAGGGGGAGGTCAGGTCCGGCGAGGAAGTCAGGGCCGGCGGGGACGTCGGGTCCGGCCGGGACGCCAGGTCCGTCCTCCAGCAGGGACGGACGTCAGGTCCGGCGGGGCGTCAGGTCCGGCGGGGACGCCAGGTCCTCCAGTGGGGGCGTCGGGTCCGGCCGGGGCGTCGGGTCCGGCGAGGAGGCCAGGTCCTCCAGGGGGAGGTCAGGTCCGGCGAGGCGTCAGCTCCGGCGAGGACGCCAGGTCCTCCAGTGGAGAGGTCAGGTCCGGCCGGGGCGTCGGGTCCGGCGAGGAGGCCAGGTCCTCCAGGGGAAGGTCAGGTCCGGCGGGAACGCCAGGGCCACCAGTGGAGAGGTCAGGTCCGGCGCGAACGCCGGGTCCGGCAGGGACGCCAGGCCCAGCGAGCCCAGCGGCGATATCGGGTCGGCGGGGTGCACAGCGCCGGCAGGGCGTACGACCCGGCCGGGCCCGTTGGTGGTTCATGTCGGTCATGTGTCAGATCCGGCCATGTCCATGACGCCGCCCCGGTGGGCTGTCTAGGGTCTGAACCAGAGCCATCCCCCTACGAGTTGGAGGACTCGTGCGTCACAGACTCCTCGTTCCGGGCGCGGCCGCGCTCAGTCTGCTGCTGGCGATCCCGGCTTCCGCGGCCGACTTCTCCCCGGGCGCTCCGGGCGTGGGCGACACCTACTACCCCGAGAGCGGAAACGGCGGATACGACGTTTCCCACTACGACCTGCAGCTCAAGTACCAGCCGAAGACGGATCTGCTGGAGGGCACGGCGACGCTGCTCGCCACGACCACCCAGGACCTCTCCCGCTTCAACCTGGACTTCGGTCTCAAGGTCAGCGAGATACGGGTCAACGGCAAGAAGGCCACCTTCGCCACGTCCGGCAAGCACGAACTGGAGGTCACCCCGGCCGCGCCACTGGAGAAGGGCCGGCAGATCAGCGTCGTCGTACGCTATGCGGGCAAGCCCTCCGAGCTGAAGATCGACGACTTCACCGCCTGGGCCCGTACGCCCGACGGCGCGGTGATCGCCCAGGAGCCGGACTCCGCCGTGTGGTGGTTCCCGAGCAACGACCACCCCACCGACAAGGCGACCTACGACATCTCGGTCGCGGTCCCGGACGGCACCCAGGCGCTCAGCAACGGCGTGCTGGCCTCGCAGACCTCCAAGCTCGGCTGGACCCGCTACAACTGGCGCTCCGACAAGCCGCAGGCGACGTATCTGACGACCCTGGCGGTCGGCAAGTTCGACATCACCACCGACACGACCGCCAACGGACTGCCGGTGATCAACGCCGTCAGCAAGGACCTCGGCGCGAACGAGGGGTCGGCGCGGGCGAGCATCGAGCGCACCACCGAGATCACCGAGTGGCTGGAAAGCGTCTTCGGCCCGTACCCGTTCAACGCGGTCGGCGGCTATGTCCCCAACGTGCCGGCCCGGTACGCCCTGGAGACCCAGACCCGTCCGTTCTACGGCAAGAAGGCCTTCGACCGGGGCACCAACGTCTCGGTCGTGGTGCACGAGCTGGCGCACCAGTGGTACGGCGACAGCGTTTCCCTCAAGGACTGGAAGGACATCTGGATCAACGAGGGCTTCGCCGCCTACAGCCAGTGGCTGTGGTCGGAGAAGGAGGGCGAGGGCACGGCGCAGGAACTCGCGGACTACGTCTACGCCCAGCACCCGTCCGACGACCCGTTCTGGAAGGTCAAGCCGGGCAACCCGGGCGCGGAGAACCAGTTCGACGGTGCCGTCTACGACCGTGGCGCGCTCGCCCTGCAGGCGCTGCGCAACAAGGTCGGCGACAAGGTCTTCTTCGGCCTCCTCAAGGCCTGGCCGACCGAGCACAAGTACGGCAACGCCTCGGTGGCCGACTTCGTGGCGTTCGCCGAGAAGAAGTCCGGCAAGCAACTGGCCGGGTTCTTCGACACCTGGCTGTTCCAGCCGTCCAGGCCCGCGAGCGGCGCGGCCAAGCGGGCCCTGGGTGCACCCCGCGGCCCGGTGGCGCAGCCGAAGTCCTGGAAGCAGATCGCGGCCACGCACGACGTGCACCGGCACTGATGTCCGGCGGCACGCCGGTCGTGAAGCGCTGAACGGGGCGGAGCCGGGGCCGTCGTCCCCCGGCTCCGCCCTCGCCGGTCGTCCGCCGGGTGCCGCTACCGGACCGCCGCCTGCCGCGCCGCACGCCGGGCGCGGCAGGCGATCGGCATGAACCGCAGCCGCTCCGGAAGGGCCGGGACCACCACGCGCACCACCCGTCCGAAGCGGCGCAGCCGACGCTCCTGCACCTCGGTCCACTCCAGGCCGATCGCGCGCCGGGCGTCCGGCGGCATCAGGCCGATGCTGACGAACCGTCGGAAGCGGGCGAACCGCGGGCGCAGCCAGGGCCAGACCAGCCGGAGCAGCAGCCGCAGCCAGCGCGGGCCGCGGTCGGGCACCGGCAGCGGCGGGTCGGGGTCGATCAACTCCCGTACCACCGCGGTCGCTTCGAGCTCGGTGCCGAGGACCCGGCGGTAGTACGGCCAGAACTCCTCGATGGTCGGCGGCATATCGCGGTCCTGGATGCCCAGCACCCGCCCGACCTGGAGCCATTCCGCGTACAGCTGCCGCTCCTGCGCCTCGGTGAAGGGGCGGCCGAGGTAACGCTGGGCGTGCCGGAAGACGGGGTACCCGGTGGCGTGCACCCAGGCGTAGTTCGCGGGGGTGAGCGCGTGGTACGGGCGGCCGTGCGCGTCGGTACCCTCGATGGTCCGGTGCAGCCGGCGCAGCCGGCGCCCCTCCTCGGCCGCGCCATCGCCACCGTAGACCCACAGCTGCAGCGAGACCAGCGACCGCTCGCCACGGCCCCACGGGTCGGTCCGGAAGACGGAGTGGTCGTCCACCCCGGCCCCCACCGCGGGGTGTGCGACCTGCATGGTCAGCGCCGGCGGCAGGGTGAGCAGCATGCGGATGTCCCCGGCCAACGACCAGAGGACGCCACCGACCGGCGGGGGCTTTGGCTGGTTTTTCTCCGTATTCATAGCATTTCTCATGATACGGCGCCCACCGGCGACGTGCGGGCAGCGGAATCCCCGCCCATGCCGTGCGGGCCCGGCCCTGTGTGTACATCTCATACCTCCCAGACGGTTACCTAGAAGTAATGTCAACTGGTTGGATGGCGCCGCCGGACCAAATCCCCACCCCCATAGGGAGATTCAGTGTCGAACCCAGCGCCGCGCACGCCGTCCGCAGCGGGCCTTCGCACCGCCGCTCTCGCCGCGGTCCTCGCCGCCGCGACCGTGACCGCCGCGTCCCCCACCGCCTCGGCCGCCACCGCTCCCCATCTGAAGGTGCTGAGCTACAACACCTTCCTGATGAGCAAGAACCTCTATCCCAACTGGGGCCAGGACCACCGCGCCGAGGCGATCGCGGCCGCGGACTTCTTCCAGGGCAATGACGTCGTCGTGCTCCAGGAAGCGTTCGACAACTCCTCCTCCGATGCGCTGAAGTCCCGGGCCGCCGGGCAGTATCCGCACCAGACTCCGGTGGTGGGCCGGAGCCGGAGCGGCTGGGACGCCACCGGCGGCGCCTACTCGGCCGTCACCCCGGAGGACGGCGGGGTGACCCTGCTGAGCAAGTGGCCGATCCTGCGCAAGGAGCAGTACATCTACAAGGACGCCTGCGGTTCGGACTCCTTCTCCAACAAGGGCTTCGTCTATGCGGTGCTGGACGTGAACGGCGCCAAGGTGCACGTCGTCGGCACCCACACCCAGTCCACCGACTCGGGCTGCAAGGCGGGCGAGGCGGCCGCGGACCGCGCCAAGCAGCTCAAGGAGATCGACGCCTTCCTGGATGCCAAGAACATCCCGGCGGACGAAGAGGTCATGGTCGCCGGCGACCTCAACATCGACTCCCACAGCGCGGAGTACAACGCCCTGCTCAGCAACGGCGATCTGGCCCCGGCCGACAGCCGCACCGGGCACCCGTACTCCTTCGACACCCAGGACAACTCCATCGCGAGGTACCGCTATCCCGACGATCCCCGCGAGGACCTGGACTACGTGCTGCACCGCAACGGCCACGCCCGCCCCGCCGACTGGCAGAACGAAGTGGTCAAGGAGGAGTCGGCGCCCTGGACCGTCTCCAGCTGGGGCAAGGACTACACCTACACCAACCTCAGCGATCACTACCCGCTGATCGGCGGCTGAGCCCGGGCCCCTCCCGCGGCCGGCGGGCGAGGAGTCAGTGGTCGTGGACCGTCAGTCGCCGTGGACCCGTCAGTGGTCGTAGACCGTGACCGGTATGCCGCGCCGGGTGAGCCGCTCGGCTATCAGCGGCTCCACCCGGGACCACTTCCCGCCCGCCAGGCCGCAGCCGATCCGCGGCATGTGGACCGACGCCCCGAGCTCCGCGGCCCGGTCCGCCACCCGGCCGAGCCCGGCGTCGATGGCCTCGTACCGGACCGGGACGCCCTTGCTGCCCGTCCGTATGCCCCGCTGGCCGACGACGTTGGCCACCCACAGCCGGTCGCCGACCTGGACGAACTGGGCAGCGCCCAGCCCGAAGTCGTTGCCCGCGCGCTCGCGGTGCCATCTGCGGTAGGCCGCCTCGGGCTCCGGCCAGCGGCGGGAGAGCGCGAGGACGAAGCCCTTGCCCCAGCCGCCCAGGTCGTTGCAGACATGCGTGATGATCTTGACGCCCTTGCCCTGAGGTGCGGTGGCGTCCCCCTTGACGTAGGAAATCCCCGTGGTTTCGGTCATGTGTTCACAGTAGAGCCGACCACTGACAATCGACCGGGACCGCGTGACGGCCGGGCGGGGAACGGGCCCGGGCCGCCCGGGCATGCACGAGGGCGGCCGCGGGGACCTTCCGGCCCGCCGCGACCGCCCTGTCGTACTCAGGCGCCGCTGGGTGCGCGACTACTCGGCCGCTTGCAGCTCCTCGCGTTCCTTGGCGATCCGGGCCACCCGGCCGCGGACCCCGAACCAGCCGGCGACCAGCGCGGCGGCGAGGACCGGGATCAGCAGCACGGTCTTGCGGCCGACACCGTCGTCGAACCACATCAGCACGATGACGCCGAGCAGGAAGACGATGGTGGCGATGTCCGTGACCGGGGTACCCGGCAGCCGGAACTTCGGCCGCTCCAGCGCCCCCTCCTTCGTGCGGCGCACGAAGACCATGTGGCAGACCATGATCGTGCACCAGGTGCTGATGATGCCCAGCGCCGCGATGTTCAGCACGATCTCGAACGCCTCACCCGGGAGCCAGTAGTTCAGCCCGACACCGAGCACGCACACCGCGGAGGTGAGCATGATGCCGCCGTACGGAACCTGGTTGCGGTTCATCCGGCCGGCGAACTTGGGCGCGGAGCCGGCCATCGACATGGAGCGCAGGATCCGGCCGGTCGAGTACAGACCGGAGTTCAGGCTGGACATGGCCGCGGTCAGCACGACGAGGTTCATCACGTCGCCGGCCGCCGGGACACCGACGTTGGAGAGCACCGTGACGAACGGGCTCTGGCCGGCGGTGTACTTGTTCCACGGCAGCAGCATCGCCAGCAGGATCACCGAGCCGACGTAGAAGACGCCCACCCGCCACATGATGGAGTTGACGGCCTTCGGCACGACCTTCTGCGGCTCACCGGTCTCACCGGCGGTGACGCCGACCAGCTCGACCGCCGAGTAGGCGAAGACCACGCCCTGGAGCACGATCACCACGGGCAGCAGACCGGTCGGGAAGATTCCACCGTGGTCGGTGATCAGGTTCAGGCCCGGCTCGTGGCCGCCGACCGGGTGGTGGGAGGCCAGCAGGAAGATGCCGATGAACATGAACACGACCAGCGCGGCGACCTTGATGATCGCGAACCAGAACTCCAGCTCACCGAAGATCTTCACGGAGATCAGGTTCACCGTCAGCACGACCGCCAGCGCGATCAGCGCCATCACCCACTGCGGGATGTCGGTGAACAGGCTCCAGTAGTGCGTGTAGAGCGCGATCGCGGTGATGTCGGCGATACCGGTCGTCGACCAGTTCACGACGTACATCCAGCCGGCGACGTAGGCGCCCTTCTCCCCCAGGAACTCACGGGCGTAGGAGACGAACGACCCGGACGAGGGGCGGTGCAGCACCAGCTCGCCGAGGGCGCGCACGACGAAGAAGGCGAAGAGGCCGCAGACCGCGTACGCGACGGCCAGCGCGGGACCGGCGGAGTGCAGCCGGCCGCCGGCGCCCAGGAACAGGCCGGTGCCGATCGCGCCGCCGATGGCGATCATGTTGATGTGCCGGCCCTTGAGGCCCTTGCTGTACCCCGCGTCGCCCGCGTCCTGCTGCGCGCCGCTCCCCCCGTCAGGTGACCTGTGGGCTGTCTCGGTGACGGTTTCTGTGCTCACTGCTGGTGCATCTCGCTTTCGGGCAGGCGCTTGAGCCACGACCGGATCCCGCGGATCGCGCGGACGGCCGACGGCACACCTTCCCCGAAGACCGCCCCTCCGTCTGTGGGCAAGGTCACAGCGTGTATAGGCCATCCAAGATTTGTCCCTATTTGGCGCGAAATTTCCGGCGACACATTTTCAAAGACCGGGCGAGTTCGCCCGTTTCCGGCCCCCTTTCCCCGCCCAGCCACCCAAACTTCTTGACCTGTTCCAGTCGGTTTCCACTCGCTTCAGGCACACATTCGCCCCCACGACGGCCCGCTCGACCTCCGTCCGCCCCCCTCGGGGTGCCCGACCAGCTCGACGGGGCGCCCTCGATCCCGTGGCGCGCTGCCCGCGCTCCCGCTCCGGCGCCCGCCCCAGCGCGGCCCACGCGGGCGCCGGCTACGGGTCCATTGATCAGTGCGAAGCACTCGCCACCCCACCAGCCGGCCGAAACCGGCCGCCGCCAGCTCGCCGGACGACCGCTCCCCGGGCTCCGGCCACGCGATATGGGCCGGACGGCCTCCCCGTCACCTCGCCCGCCGCCCTGCGCTCCTCCGCGAGCCGCACCAGCGCCGCACGCACGATGCCGCAGCTTCGCCCGACCCATGGGCCCGCGGACCGCCGAAAAACTCCGCGAAGAACTCCGCTGGATGCAGCTCGCGGGGTGGCCAGCCCGCGACAGGGGGGCAGCAAAGATGCGCCGGAAGATCCGGCAGCTCCCAGAAGGCGCCCCGCAGAAGGAGCCCACCAGGCTTCCCTTCCCCGACGCCAGAAGGTTCCTCAAGGTTTCTCAAGAGTGGTGAGACAGCAATACTGTTGAACATGGAGTCCGCCACCGATCTGACGGTCGACGAACTGGCCGCCCGCGCCGGCGTCACCGTCCGCACGATCCGCTTCTACAGCACCCGCGGTCTGCTGCCGCCGCCGGAGATCGGCCCCCGCCGGGTCGGCCGCTACGGCCCGGACCACCTCTCGCGGCTTGCCCTCATCGAGGAACTCCAGCATCAGGGCCTCACCCTGTCGGCCATCGAGCGCTACCTGGAGCAGCTGCCGCCCGACCTGAGCGCCCAGGACCTGGCCATCCACCGTGCACTGGTGGCGAGTTGGGCCCCGGACAAGGCCGAGGACGCCACCCGTGACCAGTTGGAGCGGCGGGTCGGCCGGGGGCTGACCGAGGAGGACCTGGACCGGCTGGCGGCCATGGGCGTGCTCGTACGAACCGAGGACCCGCAGGTCTTCCGCGTCGACCCCGGGCTGCTGCACCTGGGTGCGCGCCTGCTGGACGTACCGATCGCGCTGGAGACCATCCTCGCGGCGCGCACCGTCGTCATCGAGCACACCCGCTCGGCGGCCCGCGAGCTGAGCCGGCTGTTCAAGGACGAGGTCTGGGGGCCGCACCGGGAGGGTGGGCCTGACGCGGAGGAGAGGGCGCGGATGAAGTCACTCTCGGCCCACATGCAGCCGATGGTGGTCCAGGCACTGGTCACCGCCTTCCAGCGCTCGATGAAGCAGGAACTGCGGGAGTGGTTCGGTACGGAAGGCGCTCCGGACCGGAGGGACGGCGCCCCGGAGGAGTGAGCCCGAGCCCCTGAGGAGGAACGAGGAGGGCGGAGCCCGCAGGAGCCACCCGCGGGAGCCACCCGCGGGAGCCACCCGCGGGAGCCCGGGGCCCGCAGGGGCGAGCGGGTGTGGTGGCCCGCGGGAAGCGAGCGGTCGGGCGGGAAGCCAGCGGTAGGCGGTGGAGCGCGCGCTGACTCGTCCGCCCTACTCCCTGTCCTACTCCCTGCCCTGCGCCCTAGACGTCGCCCTCCCGGTGCCTTGTGTGCCGCCCCTTCATACTTACGGCAACGATTACGGAGAGTCATTAGTTCCCGCGTTCGCTACTTTCTGTAGTCAAGGGGGGGCACTAAAAGAACAAGCGGTAGGGCGGAGAACAGGCGAGGACACGTGAGGACACGTGAGGACAGGTGAGGGCAGGCAAGGAGGCAAGGAGGGCGGGCTAGGGCAGTCAGCATCCGCGCCCGCCCTGCCCCCAACCTCGCCCCCCCCCGCCCGGCCCGCCCCGGCCCCGCCCGGCCCCCGGCCCGTCAGTCGGTGAGCTTCTCGCCTCTTTCGGCCTTTTCCACCAGCAGGGCGGGGGGCGCGAAGCGGTCGCCGTAGGCCGTCTGGAGTTCCCGGGCGCGGGTGACGAAGCCGGGGAGGCCGACGAGGTCCTCGCGGCCCGGGCCGCCCTGGTAGCCGTTGATGTACTGGATCACGCCGCCGGTCCATCCCGGGAAGCCGATGCCGAAGATGGAGCCGATGTTGGCGTCGGCGACCGAGGTGAGGACGCCCTCCTCGAAGCAGCGGACGGTGTCCAGCGCCTCGGAGAAGAGCATGCGTTCCTGCATGTCGATGAAGGGGATCTCGGCGCCTTCGCGGGCGCAGTGCTCGCGCAGGCCCGGCCACAGACCGGCGCGCCGGCCGTCCTCGCCGTATTCGTAGAAACCGGCTCCCCCGCTCCGGCCGGGGCGGCCGAACTCGTCGACCATCCGGTCGATGACCTCGTCCGCCGGGTGCGGCTGCCAGGTGGCGCCGGCCTCCTCGGCGGCCCGTCGGGTCTCCTCGCGGATCTTGCGCGGCAGCGTCAGGGTCAGTTCGTCCATCAGGGACAGCACCTTGGCGGGGTAGCCGGCCTGGGCGGCGGCCTGTTCGACGGAGGCCGGCTCCAGGCCCTCCCCGATCATCGCCACGCCCTCGTTGATGAACTGGCCGATGACGCGGGAGGTGAAGAAGCCCCGCGAGTCATTGACCACGATCGGCGTCTTCTTGATCTGGCGGACCAGGTCGAAGGCGCGGGCCAGTGCCTCGTCGCCGGTCCGCTCGCCCTTGATGATCTCGACCAGCGGCATCTTGTCGACCGGTGAGAAGAAGTGCAGCCCGATGAAGTCCTGGTCCCGCTCGACGCCTTCGGCCAGCAGCGTGATGGGGAGCGTGGAGGTGTTGGAGCACAGCAGGGCGTCGGGCGCGACGATGTGCTGGATCTCCTTGAACACCTTGTGCTTGAGGGCGATGTCCTCGAAGACCGCCTCGATGACGGCGTCGCAGCCCGCGAGGTCGGTGGGCTCGGCGGTGGGCGTGATCCGGGCGAGCAGTTCGTCGCGCTTCTGCTCGGTGGTACGGCCCCGGGAGAGCGCCTTGTCGAGCAGGCCCTCCGAGTACGCCTTGCCCTTCTGCGCCGCCTCCAGGGTGACGTCCTTGAGGACGACCTGGATGCCTGCCTTGGCGCAGGCGTAGGCGATTCCGGCGCCCATCATGCCGGCGCCGAGCACGGCGACCTTCTCGACGGTGCGGGGTTCGATGCCCTTGGGGCGGTTGGCGCCGGAGTTGACGGCCTGGAGGTCGAAGAAGAAGGCCTGGATCATGTTCTTGGAGATCTGGCCGGTGACCAGCTCGACGAAGTACCGCGCCTCGATGGTCTGCGCGGTCTCGAAGTCGACCTGGGAGCCTTCGACGGCCGCGGCGAGGATGTTGCGCGGGGCCGGGTACGGCGCGCCGTTGAGCTGCTTCTTGAGGTTGGCGGGGAACGCCGGGAGGTTGGCCGCGAACTTCGGCTGGGCGGGGGTGCCGCCGGGGATGCGGTAGCCCTTGGCGTCCCAGGGCTGCTGGGACTCGGGGTGTTCGTCGATGAAGGCGCGGGCCTTGGTGAGGAGTTCGTCGGGGCTGGCGGCGACGTCGTGGATCAGTCCGGCGTCCTTGGCGCGGGTGGCGTTGTACTGGGTGCCCTGGAGCAGCACCTTCAGCAGGGCGTCGGCGATGCCGAGCAGTCGTACGGTGCGGGTGACGCCGCCGGCGGCGGGCAGCAGGCCGAGGGTGACCTCGGGCAGGCCGATCTTGGTGGCGGGCGTGTCGAGGGCGATGCGGTGGTGGCAGGCCAGCGCGATCTCGTAACCGCCGCCCAGCGCCGCGCCGTTGATGGCGGCGACGACGGGCTTGCCGAGTGTCTCCAGGCGGCGCAGATCGCGCTTGATGCCCAGGCCGGACTCGAAGGCCTGCTGGGCCTGGGCGGGGGTGACGGCGATCAGGTCGCGGAGGTCTCCGCCGGCGAAGAAGGTCTTCTTGGCGGAGGTGATGATGATGCCGCGGATGCTGTCCTTCTCGGCCTCCAGGCGGTCGACGACCGCGGTGAGGGAGGTCTTGAAGGCGTTGTTCATGGTGTTGGCGGACTGGTCGGGGTCGTCGAGGACCAGGGTGACGACGCCGGTCTCGTCCTTTTCCCAGCGGATGGTCGACAAAGCTGCGGGTTCACTCATGGTGCGTACTCCGTGGTGGGTGGGACGAGGGGGTCAGAGGCGCTCGATGACGGTGGCGATGCCCATGCCGCCGCCGACGCAGAGGGTGGCCAGGCCGTAGCGCTTGTCCTGTCGTTCGAGTTCGTCGACGAGGGTGCCGAGGATCATGGCGCCGGTCGCGCCGAGGGGGTGGCCCAGGGCGATGGCGCCGCCGTTGACGTTGACCTTGTCGAGGCTGAGGCCCATGTCCTTGACGAAGCGGAGGACGACGGCGGCGAAGGCTTCGTTGATCTCGACCAGGTCGATGTCGTCGATGGTCAGGCCGGCCTTGGCGAGCGCCTTGCGGCTGGCGGGGGCGGGGCCGGTGAGCATGATCGTCGGTTCGGAGCCGGAGACCGCGGCGGAGAGGACCCGGGCCCTGGGGGTGAGGCCGTAGCGTTCGCCGACCTCCTTGTTGCCGATGGCGACGAGGGCGGCGCCGTCGACGATGCCGGAGGAGTTGCCGGCGTGGTGGACGTGGTCGATCTTCTCGACCCAGTGGTATTTCTGCAGGGCGACCGCGTCGAATCCGCCGGCGTCCCCGATGGTGGCGAAGGACGGTTTGAGGGCGGCGAGGGAGTCGGCGGTGGTGCCGGGGCGCATGTGCTCGTCGTGGTCGAGGACGGTGAGGCCGTTGCGGTCGCGCACGGGGACGACGGACCGGTCGAAGCGGCCGTCCTTCCATGCGGCGGCGGCCCGCTCCTGGGACAGCGCGGCGAATTCGTCGACGTCGCGCCGGCTGTAGCCCTCGATGGTGGCGATGAGGTCGGCGCCGATGCCCTGGGGGACGAAGCCGGTGTCGAAGTTGGTCATCGGGTCGGCGAACCAGGCGCCGCCGTCGGAGGCCATCGGGACCCGCGACATGGATTCGACGCCGCCGGCGAGGACCAGGTCTTCCCAGCCGGAACGGACCTTGGCGGCGGCCATGTTGACGGCTTCGAGGCCGGAGGCACAGAAGCGGTTCTCCTGGACGCCGGCGACGGTGTCGGGCAGGCCGGCGGCGATCGCGGCGATCCGGGCGATGTCGGAGCCCTGGTCGCCGACGGGGCCGACGACGCCGAGGACGATGTCGTCGATCGCGGCCGGGTCGAGGCCGGGGAAGCGTCGGCGTACTTCGTGGATCAGGCCGACGACCAGGTCGATCGGCTTGGTGCCGTGCAGCGCGCCGTTGGCCTTGCCGCGGCCGCGGGGGGTGCGGATCGCGTCGTATACGTACGCTTCGGAACTCACTGGTAAGCCTTTCCGGGGAGGGTTAGCCGAGCAGGGAGCGGCCGATGATCTCCTTCATGATCTCGGTCGTCCCGCCGTAGATGGTCTGGATGCGGCCGTCGGTGAAGCCCTTGGCGACGCGGTATTCGGTCATGTAGCCGTAGCCGCCGTGGAGTTGGAGGCAGCGGTCGGCGACGCGCTTCTGGAGTTCGGTGGCCCACCACTTGGCCATGGAGGCGTGTACGGCGTCGAGGGTGCCGTCGGAGTGGTCGGCGATGCAGCGGTCGAGGAAGGTTCGGGTGACGGCGCATTCGGTGGCCATTTCGGCGATCTCGAAGCGGATGTGCTGGAGCTTGGACAGCGGCCGTCCGAAGGCCTCGCGTTCCTTGACGTATTGGGTGGTGATCTCCAGGAGGTGCTCGGCGGCGGCGATGCCGGCGACGGCTATGCCCATGCGTTCCTGTGCGAGGTTGGTCATGAGGTGGACGAAGGCGCCGTTGAGCTGGCCGAGGAGGTTCTCCTTGGGGACGCGTACGTCGTGGAAGAACAGTTCGGCGGTGTCCTGGGATTTCTGTCCGATCTTGTCGAGGTTGCGGCCGCGTTCGAAGCCGGCTGTGCCGCGTTCGACGACGAGCAGCGACAGGCCGTGTGCGCCGCCCTCGGGTGTGGTCCTGGCGACGACGATGACGAGGTCGGCGAGGATGCCGTTGGAGATGAACGTCTTGGAGCCGTTCAGCAGCCAGTGGTCGCCCTTGTCCTCGGCGGTGGTGCGGATGCCCTGGAGGTCGGAGCCGGCGCCCGGTTCGGTCATGGCGATGGCGGTGATGATCTCGCCGGTGCAGAAGCCGGGGAGCCAGCGCCGTTTCTGTTCGTCGGTGGCGAGGGTGGTCAGGTAGGGGCCGATGATGTCGTTGTGCAGGCCCAGGGCGAGTCCGGGGGCGCCGGCGCGGGTGAACTCCTCGGCGAGGACGGCGCTGTAGCGGAAGTCGGGGTTGCCTCCGCCGCCGTACTCCTCGGGCACCGCCATTCCCAGCAGGCCCTGTCTGCCGGCCGCGCGCCAGGCGTCGCGGCTGACGATGCCGTCCTTCTCCCATTGGTCGTAGTGGGGCGTCACCTCCTTGGCGAGGAAGGTGCGGACGGTTTCCCGGAAGGCCTCGTGGTCCTCGGTGAAGATCTGGCGCGGCAGCTGGGCGGTCATCTCGGCGGGCCCTCCTCAGAGCCGGTTCTTGACGGTCTTGGTGGGCTCGGCGGCCCGGGTGGCAACCGGGACGGCCGGTTCAGGGGCGACGGTGTACTCGGTGGCCCGGGACGGGTCGGCCGGGTGGCGGAGTGTGGTGGTGAGTTTCATCAGGGGGCCGCGTCCTTGTGCTCGGTGCGGTCCGGGGTGCCGGTGGGGCGTTCGGTGGGCGGGGTGCGGAGGCTGGGGGCCTGCCAGTCGCGGGCGATGTCCTCGGTGTCCGCGCCGGGCCGGGCGGGTGGTGTGCGGACGGCGCCCGGGGTGTGCGAGAAGCGGGGTGCGGGGGCCGGCTGGGTGATGCCGCTGTGGTCGACGAAGGTGCCGCGGGCGGCGAGGTGCGGGTGGTGCGGTGCCTCGCGCAGGGAGAGTACCGGCGCGACGCAGGCGTCGGAGTGCTGGAAGACGGTGGTCCATTCGTCCCTGGTGCGGGTCTTGAAGCGGGCCGCGATCGCGGTGCGCAGTTCGTCCCAGGCGGCGAGGTCGTCCCGTGCCGGGGCTTCGTCCTCGATGCCCAGCAGCCGGACGAATTCGCCGTAGAAGCGCTTCTCCAGGGCGCCGACGGCCATGTACGCGCCGTCGGCGGTCTCGTAGGTGCCGTAGAACGGTGTCCCGCCGTCCAGCAGGTTGGCGCCGCGCCGGTCCTGCCAGCCGCCGGCCGCCAGCATGCCGTGGATCATCGCCGTCAGATGGGCGGTGCCGTCGACGATGGCGGCGTCCACGACCTGGCCCCGGCCGCCTTCGGCGCGGGCGTGCTGGAGTGCGGCGAGGACGCCGATGACGAGGTAGAGGGAGCCGCCGGCGTAGTCGCCGAGGAGGTTGGCGGGGAGGGCGGGCGGACCGTCGGGCGGGCCGATCATTCCGAGGGCGCCGGTGATGGCGATGTAGCCGATGTCGTGTCCTGCGGTGTCGGCGAGCGGGCCCTGCTGGCCCCAGCCGGTCATCCGGCCGTAGACCAGCTTGGGGTTGCGCGCCAGGCACTCCTCGGGGCCGACGCCGAGCCGCTCGGCCACGCCGGGGCGGTAGCCCTCCAGCAGTACGTCGGCGCGTTCGGCCAGGTCGAGGACCTGGCCGACGCCCCGGGGAGTCTTCAGGTCCACCAGCACGGAGCGCTTGTTCCGGTTGGTGATGTCGTAGGCCGGGTCGATGGCCAGTCCGGCTCCGCCGGGCCGGTCGACGCGGACGACGTCGGCGCCGAGGTCGGCCAGCAGCATGGCCGCGAACGGCCCCGGGCCGATGCCCGCGAGCTCGACGACCCGTACGCCGTGCAGCGGGCCGTTGCCTGACTTCGTCATCGCGCCCCATGCCCTTCCGCACTGTGACACTTCTGATGTAACACTCGTGATGTTAAGAACGTGTTCCACTTTCCACAAGCCCCCCTCTACCAAGTGGTGACCACGCGGAAAGGCCCGTGCCGACGAGGTTCAACTGCCCTCGCCGCCACGGGCCTTTGCGCGCCTGCTGCTGCGCCGCTATCCCCCGTCGAGCTCGGCGATGAGCTTCTTGGGGGCTATGACGCGGTACGACTCCTCCGCCCAGTCGCAGAGCAGCTCGGCCGGCGGCGTCCGCTGCTCGTCGAGCGGGATCCGCACCCAGCCGGCCTTGCCCAGGCCGTAGCCCGCCGGCTCGGCGCCGGGCGAGCTCAGGGCGTGGGCATGCGCCTCGGGGTCCGTCAGCTTGACCGTGACGCCCGGCGGATGGCTACCTTCATCGACGCCGAGGAAGACGAAGACCTTCTTGTTCACCTTGATGACGCTCTCGCCCCACGGAAATTCCTCCACGGCCCCGGGCAGGCCGAGCGCGAACGCCCGTACCCGCTCCCGGACCGCCACCGGACCCGCCGCCTTCGTCATGAGCTCCTCCACATCCGTTCCCCCGTACGGCACCACTTGCGGCGCCGCCCCGGCGCCGTGCGTCTCGCGCACGGGCCGGCCGACGCATCCCACGCTAACCGCGGGCACTGACAACGGCCCGCGCAGCGCCGGTCGCCCGGCCGTCAGAGGGACAATTACCGCCATGTCTGCTCCACAACTCGCCGCCGCACTGTTCGACTTCCACGCCGGTCAGGGACTGCGCCAGTTCACCGAACTGGCCCTGGCGCTGCTGCTGTCCTCGCTGATCGGCCTCGAACGGGAGGCCCGGCAGAAGAGCGCCGGACTGCGCACCCACACGCTGGTCGGCGTGGGGAGCGCGCTGTTCATGGAGGTGTCGATCCACGGCTTCGGGGCGCTGCTGGGCGCCGACGGCGTGGCGCTCGACCCGTCGCGCGTCGCCGCCCAGGTCGTTTCGGGCATCGGGTTCATCGGCGGCGGCCTGATCTTCGTGCGGAAGGATGCCGTCCGCGGCCTGACGACGGCCGCCACCATCTGGCTGACCTGCGCCATCGGCATGGCGTGCGGCGGTGGGCTGCCGTGGCTGGCGATCGGCGCGACCGCGGTGCACTTCCTCGTCGTCCGCGGCTTCACGAAGATCTCCGACCTGATCGCGAAGGAGCCCTCCCTCACCCGGGTCGATCTGCGCATCGCCTACCGCACGCAACACGGCCTGCTGGGGCGGATGTTGGAGATGTGCACCGGCCGGGGGTTCCGGGTGACGGATGTCCAGGTGGAGACCGGGGTGGACGAGGAGCGGTTCGTGGCCGAGGTGCTGCTCCGTCTGGAGGGCGCCGCCGCGGCCCACCCTCTGGTGGAGGCGCTGTCCGAGCTGGAGGGGGTGCGCGGGGTGACGCTGGGACGGCAGGACGACCGTACGGAGTGACAGGACCGCCGTACGGGGTGAAGAGGCCGCGGCGGTCCGGTACGGGGCGAGCCCGGTTCAGCGCGGCGTCTCCCCGGTGGCCGGACGTGGCAATGCGCCCCCGGGGAGGCCTGCACCGGCATCGGGCTCCGGTACGAGGTGATCGTCGGGCGCCTGACGGTCGAGCAGTCTCGCCAGGCGATGCGGCACATTGCCGCCCACCAGGAGGACGACGAGCAGCGTCAGTCCGAAGGTGAGCACGGCGAGCGCGCGCCCCAGGGGCATGCCTTCGGCCAGATGGGCTCCGAGGACGGGCGCCACCGCGCCGCCCAGGGCACCGACGTTGTAGACGAAGCCCAAGGAGGCGGCGCGGGTCGCGGTCGGGAAGTGACCGGCAAGGTATTTCGGCAGGATGCCGGAGATGCCCTGGCTGAGCGCGAGCAGCCCGAAGACCAGCACGCCGAGGAGGGGCAGGTTGTCGCGCACGGCGAAGACCGGGAAGACGAAGGCGAGCGAGGCCAGCAGGGTGCAGGCGTAGGCGCGCCGGGTCCCGAACCGGTCGCCGGTGTAGCCCGCGAGCCAGCATCCCGCCATGGCGCCGAAGCCCGCGTAGAACATCACGTCGGTGACCTGTCCGGGCGCGTAGCCGAGGTCGGTCTTGAGGTAGGTCGGCAGCAGGGCCTGGACGGGCCAGCTGTAGAGGAAGGCGCAGAACACGGTGGCCATCAGGGAGACGTACAGCAGCCATCCGCGGCGGCCACCGAGTTGCACGGCGAAGGCGACCAGGCACAGGGCCGCGACCCCGGACAGCCAGGGGACGTACCCCGCTCCTACGGGCGTGAAGACGCAGTACAGGGCGGCCGAGGCGATCGCGGCCAGGACGGCGTTGGGCCAGCGGCGGCGGCCGGTGAACAACGGCCGGAACGGATGCGGACGTTCCCCTTCGGGCCCGCTACCGGACGCGCCGATCTCCCGCTGCCAGTCCCCGGCCTCCGGCAGCGATCTGCGCACCCAGAGGGCGACGAGGACGGGCAGTACTCCGATCCAGAACATCCAGCGCCAGCCCCAGTGGGGCACCACCCACTTGTAGAGCTCGGCCGCGACGACGGTGCCGCCCGCGTACCCGGAGATCAGGAATCCGGACGCCCGGTTGCGCCACCGGGCGGGCCAGGTTTCCAGCACGTAGGTCGCACTGGCGCTGTACTCCCCCGCCATGCCCAGCCCGATCGCCAGTCGGGCGGCGAACAGGCTGCTGTACCCCCAGGCGAAGCCGCAGGCGAAGGTACCGAGCGAGTAGAGCAGGATGCTGGCGACCATGGCGGTCCTGCGGCCGTAGCGGTCACCCAGCGCGCCGAGGAGCGCGCCGCCCAGCCACCGGGTGATGAACGCACCGGAGATCAGCGAGGCGGCGGTGGCGGTGCTCAGGTGGAACTCGTCGGCGATCTCGGTCAGCACCAGGGTGATGAGGACGAAGTCGAAGCCGTCGAGGAGATAGCCGATCCAGGCGGCGAACATCGCCTTCCACTGCCGTGGCGTGACCTCGTGGTACCAGCGCCGTGTTCCCTGAAGGCCGGGTCCGGTTCGGCGGTCGTCCTGGTGGTCGTCCACGGGGCGCGTCGTCACGGCAAACCGGCCTCCTTCTGGAGTCGGCAACGACGGTACGGCGGAGAAACGACGGTACGGGCAGAGAGATGGGACGTCCTACGTCGTCGCGCTCACGGTGAATGTGTCCCGGCCACCCCGCCCTGTCAAGGGCGCACGTTCACCCCCTCGCCTCATGGCGCTTCCCGTCGCCCCGGCCCCAACCGGGATGGCTCAGGCCCTCGTTGACGGGACGACGGCGACTGCCTAGGGTCCGAACACCAGCTCACCAGGGCGGTCGAGAGGACGCGCAGCATGCAACGGCAGAACACCGAGGGACGGGCCCACGACCTCGTCCTCTACGGGGCGACCGGCTTCGCCGGCGCCCTCACCGCCGCCTATCTGGCCGAGCACGCGCCCCGGGACTGCCGCTGGGCGCTGGCCGGTCGTAACCTCTCCAAACTGGAGCGTCTGCGGGACCGCCTGGCCGAGATCAACCCGGCGTGCGGCGATCTGCCGCTGTTGCGGGCCGAGAGCGACGACCGGGACGCCCTGCACGCCCTCGCCGCGGATACCCGGGTGCTGGCGACCACGGTGGGGCCCTATCTGCTGCACGGTGAGCCGCTGGTCGCCGCGTGCGCCGCGGCCGGTACCGACTACGTCGACCTCACCGGCGAGCCGGAATTCATCGACCGCATGTTCTTGCGGCACGACGCGACGGCCCGCACCTCGGGCGCGCGCCTGATCCACGCCGCCGGCTTCGACTCCGTCCCCCACGACCTCGGCGTCCACTACACCGTGGGCCTGCTCCCCGAGGGCGTCCCGCTGCGCATCGACGGCTTCGTCCGCACCAACGCGACGTTCTCCGGTGGCACGCTGGCCTCCGCGCTGACCGTCGCCTCGCGGCCGGTCGCCATGGCACGGGCGGCCCGCGAGCGGCAACGGGCCGAGCCCCGGCCGGCCGGGCGCCGGATCCGGGCCCCGTTCGGCCCGCCCCTCAGGAGCGCGGAGACCGGCACGTGGGGCGTGCCGCTGCCGACCCTCGACCCGCAGATCATCGCCCGCTCGGCCGCCGCCCTGGACCGCTACGGGCCGGACTTCCGCTACCGCCACTACGCCGGCGTCCGGCGGCTGCCGATCGCCGTGGGCGGGGCTCTGGGGGCCGGGGCGCTGTGCGCGGCCGCGCAGGTACCGCCCGCCCGTCGGTGGTTGTCGGGCCGTCTGGAGCCGGGCCAGGGGCCGAGCGCGGAGCGGCGTGCCCGGAGCTGGTTCACGGTGCGGTTCGTCGCCTCCGGCGGCGGCAAACGCCTGATCACCGAGGTCGCGGGCGGCGACCCCGGCTATGACGAGACGGCGAAGATGCTTGCCGAGTCGGCGCTCAGCCTGGCCTTCGACGATCTGCCGCGGACCGCCGGCCAGGTGACGCCCGCGGTGGCCATGGGAGACGCGCTGACGACGCGGCTCCAGAAGGCGGGCATCACCTTCCGGGTCCTCCGGGAGGGGTAGCCGGACCGCCGCCCCACCACAACCAGGAGTTCCGGCGTCAGATTCCGGCCAGGGCGCGGCGGCACAGTGCGTCGGCGGCCCGGGTGGTCTCCGGAATCCGGTAGTCCGGCGCCAGGTGCAACGTGTGGGCGCAGGCCCGGTCGAGGCTGACCCGGTGCCCCACGGAGACGAAGACCGGTTTGACGCCCTTTTGGGTCCGCAACGCTCGTCCCACCTCCTCGTCGCCGTCCAGGAGCGGAGAAGTGGCGCCCCGCTCCGGGCCCGGAGGGTCGTACCGGAAAGTGAAGGGGTTCTTGGCGACACCGATGCTGGGGAGGCCGGTGAGCACCCCCAGGTGGCTGGCGAGCCCGAAGCGGCGCGGATGCGCCACCCCGTAGCCGTCACAGATCACCAGGTCGGGAGTACGGGCAAGACGGTCGAGCGCGGCGAGCACGGTGGGGATCTCCCGGAAGGCCAGCAGTCCCGGCACATACGGGAAGGAGACCTGGCCGACGGCGGTCGCCTCGTCGACGACGGCGCGGGTACGGGCGTCCAGCGCCACGGCGGCCGCGGCGACGACATCGCGCGCGTCGTCGTAGGCGACGTCCACGCCCACGACCGTGCCCTCGAAGCCCGGTTCCGGGCCGGGTTCGTCGAGCCGTACGTAGGGCCGCAGCCGGTCCTGGACCGTGCGGGCCTGGTCCTCGTCGGCCGGCCAGTGCCGCAGTTCCTCGTCGCAGGAGATCGTTCCGGGAGTGTCCATGATGACCGCCACGCTACCGAACGGCTGACCGGCTCGTTCGCCGGGCGGAACGGCGACCGGACGGACTGTCAGTGGCTCTCGGTACGGTGAGGAGAGTGTTCCCGGCAGCGCACGCCGCCGGCCCTCCGCCGCCCTCGACACACGTCCCTGACCCCAGCAGAGGCCCGCCATGTCCGACGCACTCCACGAGCTCGACGCCACCGACCTCGCCGCCCGGATACGCCGCCGCGAGCTGTCCGCCCGGGAGGTCGTGCAGGCTCATCTGGACCGGATCGAACAGGTCAATCCGGCCGTCAACGCCGTCGTCACGCTCGATCCCGAGGGCGCCCTGGTCGCCGCCGCCCGGGCTGACGAGCGCCTGGCCCGGGGGGCCGAGGTGCCGCCTCTGCACGGGCTGCCGATCGCCTTCAAGGACACCCACCTCACCCGCGGTATGCGCACCACGTTCGGCTCGCCGCTCTTCGCCGACCATGTGCCCGCCGAGGACGACCTGGTGGTCGACCGCCTCCAACGGGCCGGCGCCATCCGCCTCGGCAAGACCAACGTCCCCGAGTTCGCCGCCGGTTCGCACACCTTCAACCCGGTCTTCGGCACCACCCGCAATCCGTACGACACCGGCCGGTCGGCGGGCGGGAGCAGCGGCGGTGCCGCGGCGGCCCTGGCGGCGGGGCTGCAACCCCTCGCCGACGGCAGTGACATGGGTGGCTCGCTGCGCAATCCCGCGTCCTTCTGCAACGTGGTCGGGCTGCGGCCCACCCCGGGGCGGGTGCCTCCGCACCCCGGCGGCAACCTCTGGGACACCCTCGCGGTCCCGGGCCCCATGGGGCGGACCGTCGCCGACACCGCGTTGCTGCTGTCCGCGATGGCCGGTCCGGATCCGCGTTGCCCCATCAGCCTGGAGATCCCCGGCGCGGCGTTCCGGGTCCCGCTCGGCCGCGAGCTGCGCGGCCTGCGCGTCGCCTGGTCCCCGGACCTCGGCGGACACGCACCGGCCGACCCGGACGTCCTCGCCGTACTGGAGCCGCAGTTGAGCGTCCTGGAGGCGCTCGGCTGGCAGGTGGAGACGGCGTGCCCGGACCTGGCCGGGGCCGACGAGGCGTTCCGGACGCTGCGGGCGCACAGCTTCGACCTGGCGCTGGGCGTGCTGCTCGACGCCGCTCGGGAGTCCCTCAAGCCCAGCCTGGTCTGGAACATCGAGCAGGGCCGCCGGCTCACCCCGGCCGATCTCATCACCGCCACCACGGTCCGCAGCCGGCTCCACCTTGCCGCGGTGGACTTCTTCTCCCGTTACGACCTGCTGCTCGCCCCGGTCAGTCAGGTCGCACCGTTCGACGCGGAACTGGAGTACCCGACGGAGGTCGCCGGCCGCCCCACGGAGACCTATCTCGACTGGATGCGGTCGGCCTACCTGATCTCCCTGCTCGGGGTGCCCGCCCTGTCGGTTCCGGCGGGCTTCACGCCCGGTGGCCTGCCCGTGGGCCTGCAGTTCATCGGTGCGCCGAGGGCCGACCTCGCCGTATTGCAGGCCGGCCATGCCTACGAGGCCGCGACCCGCCACGGGCGACGGCGCCCCGACCTGCCCACCGGCTGAGAGCGAGGGAGTCGCCGGTGCATATATTGCCACCATGTTCGTACTGGAACTGACTTATACCGCGCCCCTCGAACGCGTCGAGGACGTCCTCAAGGAGCATGTGGCCTGGCTGCAGCAGGAGTACGCGGTCGGGCACTTCATCGCTGCCGGGCGCAAGGTCCCGCGGGACGGCGGCGTGATCCTCGCTGCCGGCGTGGACCGGGCGGCCGTGGAGGGGATCGTGGCCCGGGACCCGTTCGTCCTCGCCGGTGTGTGCACGTACCGGATCACGGAATTCGTGGCGACCACGACCGCCCCGGCCCTGGAGGCGTACCGGGAGCAGCTGCCGACCTGAGGCTGTGACTGGCGTGGCGGGCACCCGGTGGCGCGCAGAGCCGGGCGCCCCCGACCGGGCGAGTAGGCGAGTAGGCAAGCGGGCTAGCGGGCTAGGAAGACGTGGTGGGCGGCACCGCTGACTTGCCGAGCGGGGTGGCGCTCACCGTTTCGGCCGGGCCGACCAGGGGCCACCGGCCGCCGTTGCGCCAGTACTCCTGGATCTCCTCCAGCTGGCGCCCCTTGGTCTCCGGCGCGGTGACGGTCGCGAAGACCAGCGCGGCGAGGGCCAGCACGCCGAGCGCCGCGAAGGTCCGCGCCGCTCCTGCCCAGGCCATCAGGGAGGGGAAGAACTGCGCGATCAGCAGGTTGGCGACCAGATCCGCGGTGAGCATCACCGAAGCCCCGGTGGACCGCAGCTGCGCCGGGAACGCCTCACTCGCGTAGACCCAGATCAGCGAGCCGAAGCCGAAGTTGAAGGCCGCGGTGAACAGCAGGATCGCCGCGAAACCGACCCACGTCATGGTGCCGTGCAGCTCTCCCGAGCCGAACACCGCCGTCAGCACGCCCAGCATCACCACCATGGTGCTGATGCCGCAGAGCAGCACCACCCGGCGGCCGAGCCGGTCGATGATGAGGATGGCGAACACGGTGGCGGCCAATGAGGCGAGCTGGACGAAGGACGGCAGCAGGAAGTTCTGTCCGTTGCCGGTGAAGCCCATTTCCTCGAAGATCTGCGGGCTGTAGTAGGTCACGGCGTTGATGCCGGTGATCTGGCAGAAGAACCCCAGTCCGACGACGAAGAGCGTCGCGCGGGCGTAGGGCTTGCGCAGGAGGGAACGCGCCGATCCGCCGCTCTCCTCGGCGAGCGCGGCGCTGACGGCCGCGACCTCCGCGCGAGGATCGACGTCCGGGTCGGTCACGGCCATCACTTCGACGGCCCGTTCCGTGCGTCCCTTGAGGACGTACCACCGCGGGGTGTCCGGCAACCGGAGCAGCGGAATCAGGACCAGCGCGGCAGGGATCGCGGAGAGACCGAGCATCCAGCGCCAGTGCCCGCCACCGGAGAGTCCCCAGTTGACGAAGTAGGTGAGGACGATCCCGGCGACCGTGGCCACTTGATAGGCGGCGACCGAGGCGCCTCGAATACGGGCCGGGGTGGATTCGGCGACGTAGAGCGGCGCGGCGACGATCGAAATACCGATGGCGACGCCGAGCAGGAACCGGACGACGTCCAGCACGACGACATTGGGCGCGGCGGCGGAGAGCGCGACGAACACCGCGTACGAGCCGGCGACGATCAGCATCGCCGCCTTCCGCCCCAACGCGTCGGCGAGCTTGCCGCCGATCAGTGCCCCCACGATGGAGCCGAACACCAAGACGCTGTTGACCAGCCCTTTTTCGGTCTCGGTGAGGTGGAAGTCCTTACTCAGGAACACCAGGGCACCGGAGATGCTGCCGGTGTCGTAGCCGTAGATGACGCCAACGATGGCGCCGGTGAGCGCGAAAAGCCTGCCGGTGCGGCCGGAAGTCCCGGCGGACGGCGGCGGAGGCGTCGCGGAAATCGTGGCAGTGGACATGGGAAGTCCTTTGTGCGGCGGGGCGGCCTTGCTGCGTGAGTGAGTGCGTCAGCGATTGCACGAGTGATTGATCATGCGAGTATTTGACTCCGTTCGCGCAACTGTCAACACCTACCTGTGACCTCAGAACCGCGAAGCACGGCAGGGAGCTCCCCTCACCTCCTGTCCGCAGCCACCCTTTCGAGGGATGGATCGCAGAGCCGGTGATGCGTACAGTCGATTGCAACAGACGAGGAAGTTGCAGTTTCGAGCAACCAGATCGCAGAGTATCCAGTCGAGGCCGGAGGGAACCGGCCGCAACGGAGCAGGACCGCTTCACGCATCACGGGAGGGTGGGCCATGAGCGAGACCTCGTACATGGAGCAGGAGCTGCACAGCCAGCCGGAGACCTGGCGGCAGGCCGCACGGATCGGAGCGGCGGCCGGCCCGCTGCCGAAGGCGGGCCAACGAGTGGCCGTCATCGGCTGTGGCACCTCATGGTTCATGGCGCAGTCGTACGCAGCGTTGCGCGAGAGCGCCGGCTTGGGCGTGACGGACCCGTTCGCCGCTTCCGAAGCCTTCCTCGGCGGCGATCGCGGCTATGACGCGGTGGTGGCGATCACCCGCTCGGGCACCACGACCGAGGTGCTGCGGATCCTCGACGCGGTCAAGGGACGCATTCCAACGGTGACGATCCTCGGTGATCCCGAGACCCCGGCGGTCGCTCTGTCCGACGAAACGGTCGAGCTTCCGTTCGCCGATGAGAAGTCGGTGGTGCAGACCCGTTTCGCGACCACGGCACTGACGCTGTTGCGCGCGCATCTGGGCGAGGACCTCTCCCGGGCTGTGACCGACGCGGAAGAGGCCCTGGCCGCAACGGTCGAAAGGGAGTGGGTGGACGCCGAGCAGTTCTCCTTCCTCGGCACGGGCTGGACGTTCGGTCTCGCCAACGAAGCGGCCCTCAAGATGCGGGAGGCCTCGCAGAGCTGGACGGAGTCCTACCCCGCGATGGAGTACCGCCACGGCCCCATCTCGATAGCCGCGCCCGGTCGGGTGACCTGGCTGTTCGGTGAGGCCCCGGAGGGGCTGGAGGCCGATGTGGTGCGGACGGGTGCGCGTTTCGTGCGCCATGCGCGCGATCCGCTGGCCGAGCTGGTCCTGGTCCAACGGGTGGCGCTGGAGCGTGCCCGGGCCCGCGGCCTGGACCCGGACAACCCGCGCAGCCTGACCCGTTCGGTGATGCTCGAGGCCCCGGCTGCCTCATAGCCCGCCGCTCCTCCGCCCCGCCCGCCCTCCCTCTCCATCACGCCTGCTCTGCAAGGGAGTTCACATCCCATGCCCCTGGTCCCCACCTCATCCCTCATCGACGCCGCACGTGAGGCGCACGTCGGCGCAGCGGCTTTCAACGTCATCCACCTGGAAACCGCCGAGGCACTCGTCACCGCGGCCGAACGCACCGGCATTCCGCTGATCCTGCAGATCAGCGAGAACTGCATCCGCTACCACGGCAGCCTGCTCCCCATCACCCGCGCCACGCTGGCCCTTGCCGAAGGCTCCAACGCCCGGATCGCGGTCCATCTCGACCACATCACCGATGCCGACCTGGTCCGCGAGGGCATCACCGCAGGGGTCGGTTCGGTCATGGTGGACGCTTCCGCACTCCCCTACGAGGAGCACGTCGCCACCACCGCCGAACTCACCTCCTGGTGCCACGACCGTGGTGCCTATGTCGAGGCGGAGCTCGGCGAGGTGGGCGGCAAGGACGGCGTACACGCACCGGGCGTGCGAACGGACCCTGACGAGGCCTTGGCATTCGTCAGCGCGACAGGCGTGGACGCCCTCGCCGTGGCCGTGGGCTCGTCCCATGCGATGCACGAGCGCACGGCCGTCCTGGACAAGGAGCTCATCGCGGCGCTCCGTGCCGCGCTGCCGGTGCCGCTGGTCCTGCACGGGTCCTCCGGCGTGCCGGACGACGAGTTGCGCCGCGCCATCGCAGCCGGAATGACGAAGATCAACATCTCCACTCATCTGGTCTCCGTCTTCACCCAGTCGATACGCGGGACGCTGGATGCGAACCCGTCGTTGGTCGACTCCCGGAAGTACGTCAAGCCGGCCCGGGAGGCCGTGGCCGAAGAGGCCGCCCGACTGCTGGGCGTGCTGGCCACTCCGGCGACGGTCCCGGAGCAGTACGCGGCCCAGGCACCGGCGCGCGGCTGAGTACCCGCTTCCATGGCTGACCTGGGGATCACGACTGAGCACAGGCTCATAGCTGAGCCCGAGCCCCGGGGCCGAGCACGGGCCTATGGCTGAGCACGGGCTCAGGGCCGGGGAAGGGCCTATGGCTGAGCTCAGGCCCAGGGCTGAGCACGGACGCATGGCTGAGCACGGACGCATGGCTGAGTGCGGGCCAGACATACAAGGAGGCGGGGCCAGACAGGGAAGAGACAGAGCAGAAGGAGGAGGAGGAGGCAAGAGAGGTGATGAACGAGGGGTGCCGACCGGGCGTCATCGCGGTCGATTGAGACGAATTAGGCTCGCGCTATGAAGCGCCATGAACGGATGAACGCACTGCTCGAGCTGCTCGGGGAGCGGGGTCGGGTGGATGTCGAGGAGGCAGCGACCGCACTGGAGGTCTCGGCCGCCACGATGCGGCGCGACATGGATGCTCTCGCCGAGCAGCAGTTGCTTACCCGCACCCGGGGCGGGGCGGTGCTCAGCTCGGTGGCGTACGACCTGCCGATCCGTTACAAGCATGCGCACCGGTCAGCGGAGAAGGAGGCGGTGGCCCAGGCCGCGGCGAAGCTGGTCGATCGTGGTGACGTCGTAGGGCTGAGCGGTGGCACCACGACCACGGCGATCGCTCGGGCGCTCGCCACACGTCCGGACTTCGCGGAGGCAGGCCCGCAGCCGCATCTGACGATCGTCACCAATTCGCTGAACATCGCCAATGAGCTGGCCGTGCGGCCGCAGATCAAGATTGTGCTCACGGGTGGGGTGGCGCACTCGCGGTCGTTCGAACTGGTCGGTCCCTTCAGCGAGTTGGTGCTCCAGCAGATCTCGATCGATATCGCGTTCATCGGCGCGAACGGCATGGATCCGGTGATGGGGGCCACGGTTCACGACGAGGCCGAGGCCCGGGTCAACCGCCTCATGGCGGAGCGCGCGCGGCGTGCGGTGGTCGTCGCGGACTCGTCGAAGATCGGCGAACGGTGCTTCGCCCGGGTCGGTGACACGGACGTCTTTGACACCTTCATCACCGACGCGAGCGCCAAGGAGGCTACCCGCCGGGAGTTCGCAGACCGAGGACTGCGGGTGGTGACGGCACGCCCACCCGCGAGTGAGCGAGTCAGCGAGTGAGGGAGTCAGCGAGTCAGCAACGCGAGCGGGGTGAGCAGGGTGACGGGGTGGGTGACGGGGGGGTGAGGGGGGTGGCTGGCTCTTGTTGGTTGGGGGCGGCCCGGGTGAGTGGTCGAGTGGTGGGTCGTCGGGTGGTGGGTCGTCGGGTGGCAGGTCCTCGGGTGACTGGGCGGCCAGGTGGGCGCCTCTCGCTCGCGGGGTGATTTACCGCCCTTGAGTGGTAGCGGGTAATTGGCGATTGCGGGGTGGGCGAGGCCCTGAGGCGCGGGAGGGGTGGGGGTGGGGCGAGGCTGGGACGCGGGAGGGCTGGGGTGGGGCGGGGGGCGGGGGGCCGGGGCCCCGGGGAGAGCGGCCCACAGGGGTAAGCCAGGTATGCGCGGCGAATGCGGTGGGACCCAGGCTGCGGGCTGAGGGCGGGGCAGGTGCGCGGAGAGCTCGGACGGTGCGGTGGAGTACTGATCGTGGCAGGACGAGCAGGTGACGTGACCGAGCCGCCTCAGCGCGGCGAGCGGTCGCAGCGTGCCTGGAGTGTCTGTGTCGGCGGGTGACCAACTGTGGCCGGCCGACGGTCAGGAACGGGAGTGGCTGCCGGGCGTCACCGGGGCCGGAACCTGGCCGACGTGGCACCTTCTGTCTGAGGTGGCGTGGCACCTTCGACCCGGGCTGCCCTGGCACCTCCACCTGACCTGAGCCTTCGACCCGAGCTGGCGTGGTGCCTCCGCCTGACCTGCGCCTTGGACCCGAGCTGGCGTAACGCCTCCGTCTGACGTGTACCTTCGGCCCGAGCTGCCCTGGCACCTCCACCTGACCTGAGCCTTCGACCCGAGCTGGCGTAACGCCTCCGCTTGACCTGCGCCTTCGGCCCGAGCTGCCGTGGTGCCTCCGCCTGACCTGCGCCTTGGACCCGAGCTGGCGTAACGCCTCCGTCTGACGTGTACCTTCGGCCCGAGCTGCCGTGGTGCCTCCGCCTGGCCTGTGCCTCCGGCCCGAGCTGCCGCGGCACCTCCGCCTGACCTGCGCCTTCGGCCCGAGCAGGCGCGGAGCCTTCGGCCCGAGCAGGCGCGGAGCCTTCGGCCCGAGCAGGCGTGGTGCCTTCGGCCCGAGCTGGCGTCGCGTGTTCGGCCTGAGCTGGCGTGGCGTGTTCGGCACGAGCTGGTGTGGTGGGAGGGCCGGCGGCAGGGGTGGGCTGGGCGGGGGCTGGTTCCGGAAAGGTCGCTCTTGTGTCGCGCTTCTGTCCCTGTGAGACCCCCCGAGGGGGTTTTCCTGGGGCTCGTGTGGACAATGGGGAATGAACGTGCGAAGCGGGTCGTGCTTCGCGGGGGATTGAATCTGAGTTTCCACCGGGGGAGATCACGTGCGGAAGATCATGTCTATAGCCCTGGCCGCGGTGGCGTGCAGCGCCTCGCTCACACTGGCCACCTCGTCGCCGGCGGCGGCCGCCGACCACTCACCGCAGTGCGTCAAGGTACGGAAGTACTTCAACAAGGGGCAGCAGCGATACGTCCGCCTGTCGAATCTGTGCACCCAGCGCGTGTCGTGCTACAAGATCGTCATTCCTCACCACAAGGACCCGAGCGGTCGCCTTCCCAAGGGGGCGACGAAGGACGTTCGGTACGGGACGACGGGGATTCCGCGCGCGCTGTATGTGAAGAACGTTTCCTGCTGAGGCTGTGAGTCGTGAGGGGTGGGCATTCAGTTTGAGCAGTGAGCAATGAGCAGCGAGTAGTGAGCTGTGGGCATTGAGGTGTGAGGGGTGGGCCGTCGGGGAATCGGCGGCCCTTCGTTCGTTGCCGCGTTGAGCCCGTTTGAATGCGTTGAGCCCGGTGAGCCCATTACGTAGGGCTTGCGTGTCGGGCTTGCTTGATTGCGGTGAGCTGCTTACGGGATGGTGGTCAGCCGCGTTCGGCGATGCCGTCAAGGACCATGGAGAGGTACTGGCGGGCGATCTCCTCGGGGCTGTGGAGGCCACCCGGGCGGTACCAGCTCGCGGCGACCCAGACGGTGTCGCGCACGAAGCGGTACGTGAGCCGGACGTCGAGGTCCGCGCGGAAGACGCCGTCGGCCACGCCTCGTTCCAGGGTTCCCAGCCACGCCTTTTCGAACTTCTGCTGGGAGTCGGCGAGATAGCCGAAGCGAGGCTGGTCGGCGAGGTGCCGGGCCTCCTTCTGATAGATGGCGACGGCGGCGCGGTGCCGGTCGATCTCCCGGAAGGACTCGGTGACCAGGGCCTCGATGGTTTCCCGGGGGCCGAGTCCGGCGGCGAGTACGGCGTCGTAGCCGTCCCAGAGCTCGGTCAGGAACGTGGACAGGATCTCGTCCAGCATCGATTCCTTGGAGTCGAAGTGGTAGTAGAGGCTGCCCGCGAGCATTCCGGCCTCGTCCGCGATGCGGCGGACGGTGGTGGCGTTGTACCCCTGGGCGGCGAACACCTCGGCCGCGGTGTTGAGCAGTTCGCGGCGGCGCTCCGGTGACGCCGGGGCGGTCATGGTCTTCTTCTTGGCGGCTGGCACCCGGCCATTGTCGCTCCCGTTGCAACTGGGCCAGAGCCGGAGGCATACCAGACCTATATTTCACAAGTAAAACACTTGGGAATTTCCTGCTAGCCTGACGGTATGGGAAAGCACGCCAGGCCTGCCGGGATGTGGACGAGAGGGCGCCGGAACCTCGGGCCGGGGAGCGTCGTGGTGCGCGTCCGGCCGTTGCCGATCAAGAGCACCGTGCGACTACGCCGTCCCGTCGACATCTGGCACAAGCCGGCGCTGAGCGCGGTCGTGGCTCTCGGGATCCCCGACCTCGCGCTGTTCGCGCTGGGCCGGCTGGATCTGGTCCTCTACACCTCGGCCGGGGCGATGTGCGCCCTGTACGCGCATGGGCTGCCCTACGCCGCTCGCGCCCGCACGCTGCCGTGGGTCGTGCTCGGCATGATCGCGAGCCTGGGCGTCGCCCTGGTCACGGCTTCGCTCGTCACCTCGACCGCTGTGCTGGTGCTCCTCGCCTCGTTGGTCGCGGCCGTGCACAAGGTGTTCTGCGACGCCACGCGCATCGGGCCGCCGGGGAACATCATCCTCACGTTCATCGCGGCGTCGGCCTTCTTCGTGCCGCAGCGCCTCGCGCAGGTGCCGCTCCATCTCGCGCTGGCGCTCGGGACCGGCGTACTGGCGTGGCTGGTGTGTATGGCGCCCGCGCTCGTACGGCCGCACGGTCCGGAGCGGATCGCCGTCGCCCGAGCGCTGGAGGCCGCGGCGGCACTGCTGCGCGCGGAAGAGATGAACGTCGTGGATGGAATGAGCGGAAGGAGCGGAAGGGGCAGAAGGGGCGGAAGGGGTGGGGTGGAGGGGGAGAGGGGCGCGGCGGAAGGTCTCAGCGGGGGCGCTGGCCATGCGGACGGGGAGGAGTCGCCGGTGTTCGCGGGGGCGGTAGACGCGGGAGCGGTACACGCTGCACCGATGCGCGCTGCACCGGTACGCGCTGAGCCGGCGCAGGCGGGCGTGGGGCACGAGGGAGTGGCGCGCGCGGGAGCGGGAGTGGTGCAGCACGCGGGAGCGGGAGAGGCGTCAGTGGCGCACGCGGGTGTGGCGCAGGCTCGGCATGGGGCCGCGGCTGCGGTCAATGCGGCCTGGCACACGTTGTTCCTGGTGCCGGCTCGTACCCCGGAGAAGGCCGCGAGCCGTGCCGCACTTGAACGACTGCTGGTGCGGGCGGAGTCGGCCCTGGGTGAAGGGTCGGCCCTGGGTGGGGAGTCAGCCCTGGGTGGGGAGTCGGCCCTGGGTGGGGAGTCAGCCCTGGGTGGGGAGTCGGCGCTGGGTGGGACGACGGTAGGGGGAGGGACGACGGCGCACGGAGGGGCCTCGGCAGGGACGACGGTAGGGGGAGGCACTGCGACGCCGGCAGGGGTGACGGCACGGGGCAGGGTGACGGCGGCGGAATGGCTGGGGCGGGTGGCCGAGGGCCAGCGGCTCGGTGGGTGGGCTCGTGCGTTGCGGAGTGGGCGGTCGATGCCGCAGGTCACGCTCTCGGCGGCGGAGGCCGAGGAATGGGCGGGGGTTGCCGCGGAGGGCACGGCCATTGTTGGTGACGAGGGGGCAGTCGGGCTGCGGCTGCCCGCGCAGGGGCCTTCGCGGGGCGTGGGTGCCGTACGTGCGGTGTTGGCGCAGCTCGCCCCGGGGTCGCCCTTGCTCCCCATAGGTGCGCGGGTCGCCGTCGGGTGTGTACTGGCGGGCTGGGCGTCCATGGGTGTCGGTGTCGGGCATCCGTATTGGGCCGTGGTCACGGCCGCCTCCATCTACCAGGCGAACACCACACTCTCCTGGCAGCGCGCCCTGCAACGCACGCTCGGCAATCTGCTCGGGCTGCTGCTGTTCACGGTGCTGCTGCCGCTGATCCACACGGGCCAGCTCGCGATGATCGGGCTGGCGCTGGCCTTCCAGCTCGGGGCAGAGGCGTGCATCACCCGCAACTACTGGCTGGGGTCGGTCTGCGTGACGCCGATGGCGCTGCTGCTGACCGAATTCGGCAATCCGCTGCCGGCGCACACGCTGATCGCGGACCGCTGGATCGACACGGTGGTGGGCGCGGCCGTGGGGGTGGCCTGCTGCATGCTGGTCCCCAATCGGCGGGCCGCGGACCGGATCGAATGCGCGCTGGAGAGGGTGGTGGCGGCGGAGGGTGCCGCGCGGGAGCTGCTCGCCCGCACGGCCGAGCCGTCGTCACGGCCGGCAGAGGGGGACGACGTACGGAAGCTCGGCCGGGCGCGTGGCCGGCTGGCCGGGGGGCTGGTCGAACTCCGTGAGGCGGTGGAGGTGGCGTCCGGCGAGTGGTGGCAGCGCGCGCTTCCGGAGGAACGGATCGCCCGCGCCGAGCAGCAGGGGCACCGTACGCTGGCCAGCCTCGTACGAGCGCTGTCGGGACCGGCTTCCGTGCCTGCGCAGGCGTCTATGGCGACGTCTGCAGCGTCCTCTGTAGCGACGTTTGCGGCGGCGTCTGCGGTGACGTCTGCGGCGACGTCCGGATCTGCTCACGCTTCGGGTGCCGCGTCTGCTTCGGCTCCGACTTAGCCTGCGACTCGCGCGTCCGCTCGGGATTCGGCTTCGGCGTCTGCGCCCGTTCTCGCTCAGACTCCGGCTTCGGCTTCGGCCGCCGCGGAGCTTCAGCGTCTGCGTCCGCTCCCGCTCAAGCTCCGGCTCCGGTTTCGGCTTCTGCTTCTGCTTCTGCTTCTGCTTCGGCTTCGGCTTCGGCTGCCGCGTCGCTTCAACGTCTGCGCCCGTTCCCGCTCAGGTTCCGGCTCCGGCTCCGGCTTCGGCTTCGGCTCCGGCTTTGGCTTCGGCTTCGGCTGCCGCGTCGCTTCAACGTCTGCGTCCGCTCGCGCTCAGGCTCCAGCTCAGGCACCGACTCCGGCTTCGGCGTCTGCTTCGGCCTTCGCGCGCTGACCATGGGAGCCACACGCGGCACCGTCCGGCATCGTCCAGCTCCTGCGCCGGCTTTGGCTCAGCTTCTGTGCTCGTACGCTGATCGTGGGAGCCACACGGCACCATCCGGCATCGTCCGGCTCCGGCCATTGCTCCGCCCGCTGCCCCTTCGCCTGTGCCTCCTCCTCCCCCAGCCGGTGCCCCTCCCCCGGTCCGTGCCCGCGGCCCGCGGCCCGTGCCCGCGGCGGGCGGCCGGTGTCGTATGAGCAGGCACAATTGAAGGCGTACGCAATGGTCGGGAGGAGAGTGCGGGTGACCGAGGACATCGTCGCAGGGGTGCTGCGCCAGTGGCAGCAGGTGCACCCCGGGCTGGACACCGGCCCGATGGCGGTGATCGGACGGCTCAACCGCTGTTCCGCGCTGCTGCAGCAGGCGGCCGATGCACCGTTGCGGCGGGCCGGGCTGACCCGTCCCGAGTTCGACATCCTCGGCACACTGCGCCGGATGGACCGCGAGCTGACGCCCGGGCGGGTGGCCCGCGAGACGTTCGCCTCCGGTGCGGCGGTGACCAAGCGGGTGCGGCAACTGGAGGAGCGGGGGCTGATCGCCCGGCGGCCCGACGACCGGGACCGCCGGGTCGCCCATCTGTCGCTGACCGACGAGGGCCGCGAGATCATCGACCGGCTGCTGCCGGAGCAGTTGCGGTACGAGGCTTCGCTGCTCGACGGCATCGGTGATCAGCGACAGCAGGAACTGTCCGCTGCACTCAGTGAGTTGCTGGTCGTACTGGAGGGGCGCCTCGGCAGCCTGATGGACTGACGAGGCGCGGAGAACACCAGAAGACGTCCACTAAACACGCTAAGACGCCCGAAGACACCCAAAGGCGCCCGTAAACCCCCGAAGACACCGCTAGACGCCACTAGACCCCCGGAGACACCTGCGCGGGTCACGACTCCAGGCGCTCCGGGGAGGTGCTCACGGCTCCAGGCGTGCGATCCGTCCGTGTTCGCCCGCGGCCCAGCAGCCGAGGTCCGGGGTGCAGTCGACGGTGTCGTACGAGCCGGTGTCGAACGGGTGCCAGGTGCGGCCGCCGTCGACGGTCAGATCGCTGCCGGACGGGCCGACCGCCAGGGCGATCCGGCGGGAGTGCGGGAGCCAGGCGACGCCCGAGCGGTACGCCTGCGGAGGGCGGGTGGCCGCCGTCCAGGTGGCGCCGGCGTCGTCGCTGACCGCGGCCGCGCGGGGCGACGGCTGGTCGGCGCGGAAGTCGCCGCCGACCGCCAGCCCGTGGGCGCGGTCGCGGAAGGACAGCGCGAAGACGCCGCGGGCCGGGTCGCCCGCGGGGATCGGGGCGTCGGTGACCGACCAGGTGCGGCCGCGGTCGGCGGAGTGCAGTACCCGGGCGGTGGCCGCGCCACCGGTCGCGATCCAGGCGTCGCGGCTGCCGGCGGAGACCAGGCACTGGCCGCTGGCGGCGAACGCGGCCTCGCCCTGTTGTGCAGGAGGCATCCCGTCCGACGGCAGTACGTGCCAACTGCGGCCGCCGTCCCCGGTGGACAGCACGCGGTATCTGCCGTCTACGGGGTCGCTGAGGGCAATGCCGTGGCGCCGGTCGAAGAAGGTGAGGCAGTCGTAGAACGCGCGGGGATCGGTGTTGCGGAAGCTTTCCGTCCAGGTGGCGCCTGCGTCGTCGGTGCGGAAGACGCGGGACGCTTCGCCCTCGCCGATCGCCAGGACGACCGCACGGCGTGCGTCGAAGGCCTCGATGTCGCGGAACTCCCACTTCGCGGCACCCGGTGGTGATACGTCGGCCCAGTGTCGGCCGCCGTCGCGGGTGCGCAGCACGGTGCCAGATGTTCCGGCCACCCAGGCGGTGCTCCGGCTGACCGCGGCCAGGCCGCGGAACCGGGCGGTGCTGCCGCTGTCCTTGAGGTGCCAGCCGGCGTGCGGGCCGGTGAGTGCCACCGCGGAGACCGGCTCGCGGGCGGCCGTCGGGCCGGGCGGGAGGGGCGGCTTGGACTGGGTGGGCGTTGCGGCGGCCGGGCCGACGGCGAGGGAGAGGAGTGCGGCTGCGCATGCCGTCACGCCAACCACCAGGGTGTGAAGGCGAGTTCGCCTTGCGCTGCCCATACCCATGCCCGTGCCCATACCCATACCCATGCCCGTGCCCGTACCAATGCCGGTGCCGGCGCCGCTACCGGTGCCCACCCCGACGCCGATTCCCATGCCAACGCCAACTCCAACGCCAACTCCGACGCCGGCTCCGGCTCCGGCTCCGGCTCCGGCTCCGACGTCAACGCCCTCGGCCATGCCCCTGTCCCCGTTTACCCTGCGCTTCGTGCGCATCGTGCGCCGCATCGGCCCCACCCCGCTCACGCCCCACCCCGCTCACGTCAGTGCGTGGAAGCTAGCCGAGCTCGTTGGTCACGTCCAGACCGTCTGGCGGGCGGTGAAGGGCCAATTCGCTGATATATACGGAGACATGGCGACAGACTCTGATGCGTCATCAGATGGCACAGCCAGCTGGCGCCGCCTGCCTCACCCCTCCCCCCCACCGGCCTTCCCCACCGATCTCCCCCGTGACGCAGCTCACGCGTAATCCCGCGGCGAACGGCGCACCCGGGCCCGCCGCCCGCTCGTCCTAATGGGCGGGGGCCGCATCCGCACTCCTCTGCGACCGCAGGTCGCGGAGTCAGCGATGCGCGGTTCCGCAGACCCGCACCATCGTCACCACCGTTAGGGAGCCGCGCGATGTCCAGCGTCATCGACCATGCCGTTCAGGCCCGTCTCATCGCGACCGCTCCCCGGTCGCGGGTGATTCCGGCGAGCCTGCGGTACGACCGCACCGACCCGTTCGCGGTGCGCCTGGTCTTTCCGCCGGCGGCCTCGCTGGACGGGGCCGAGGTGGTGTGGACGTTCGGCCGGGAGCTGTTGGAGGAGGGGTTGTACGGGCCGGCCGGGGCCGGTGACGTACAGATCTGGCCCTGTACGCCCGAGGAGATCATGGTCGAGTTGCGCACCGACGGCGGGATGGCGGTCGTGGAGTTCGTGGCGCAGGAGCTGCGGGAGTTCCTGGAGCTGTCGTACGGGGTCGTCGCGCAGGGCGACGAAGGCCGGCATCTGGACGTCGAGGCGGATCTCGCCGCCCTGTTGCGCCAGGCGTAGGCCCCGCACCACCCGCAGGCGGCCACCACCCGCCTCCCGCCCCCTCGACCTCACCCGTCCTCGAAGAGGTTCTCCAGATGGCGGTCCAGGAGGCGGAGGGCGGTTTCCGGCTGATGGACATCCAGCAGGACGTAGGTGGCGAGGCCATCGACCAGGCTGATCAGCAGCATGGCCTCCTCCTCGGTGGCGCGCTCGGGGACCAAATCGCCGCGTTCCACAGCACGTTGGAGCTGGCTGACGAAGAAGTCGCGGAGCTGCGGGATGCCCTGCTGGGCCTCCGCGCGCAGTGCGGGGTCGTGGACGGCGCGCACGTAGTAGGCGGCGCCGACCAGCAGGCCGGTGCGGCTCTTCTCGTCCAGCGGCAGCATCCCGGAGAGGCAGGCGCGCAGGACCTCCCGGGGTGTCGGCTCGCCCGCGAGTGCCTCGATGCGCTCGCGGATGCGATCGGCGGCCAGTTGGTTGATCCGCCGGAGGGCGAAGAGCAGCATCTCGTCCTTGGTACGGAAGTAGTGCTGCAGCCGGCCGAGCGAGATGCCGGCCTCGGCGGCGACATCACGCAGGCTGGCGCCGTCGAGGCCACGAGTGACGGCGATCCGCCAGAGCGCGGCGGAGATCTCCTGCCGTCTGGCTTCGTGGTCCACCTTCTTGGGCACGGCGGAGAACTTCCTTTCCCGCTTGTTGTCCTTCTTCTTCAACCGCCACTTGTCCGGCTTGTTGTCCCTCTTCTTGAACCGCTACTTGTCCGGCTTCTTGTCCTGCCGCTCCCCCCCCCCGCTTCCTCTGCCACTTCCCCTGCTGCCTGTCGTGGGAGTTGCTTCCTGTTTCTCGCTTCTCGTTCCGCTATGTCCCCACTCCCCGCAGGGTCGTTGGTCGTCCCAGGTGGGGCCGCCTTTTCGAGGGGCATTTTTGCAAGTCGCTTGTACCGTTATAACGTATCGCCATCCAATACAGTTGACCTGGAAACGGTGACTCCGCATGTCCGAGCCCGAGGCCGAGCCCCACGCCGCCCTCGTCCTGCGACCGCCCCGCCATCGCGTCGATCCACGGGCCCGCCGTTGGTGGGCGGTGCAGGCGCTGCTGACGCTCAGCGGTCCGATGCTGCTGACCGCGCTCGTCATGGCGGTCCTGTCCGTGCTGTTCTTCCCGGGTGCCCTGCCGTGGCTGGGACCCCTGCTGCTGGTCGTGCTCGTCGTGCCGGGCCTCGGCTATCTCCTGGTGATGCCGCGGTGGCGGTACGCGGTGCACGCGTGGGAATTGGGCGAGCGGGCGGTGTACGCGGCGGGCGGCTGGTTCTGGCAGAAGCGGCGGATCGCCCCGCTGTCCCGGGTGCAGACGGTGGACACCGTGCGCGGTCCGCTGCAGCGGCGGTACGGGCTGGCGACGGTGACCGTCACCACCGCCTCGACCGCCGGGGACATAAAAATCGCGGGGCTGTCGGACGCGGACGCCGAGGAACTCTCGCGGCGGATCGGCGAGGCCGCCCAGCAGGTGCCGGGTGATGCCGTATGAGCACCTCACACCCGGCGCGGCCGGCGCAGTGGGATCACCCCTCGCACCCGTCCCAGTGGCGGCGGTTGGATCCGCGGACGCTGCTGGTGCACTGCGGCTGGATGGCGGCACCGCTCGGTTCGCTGGCGTTGACGGCGCTGGCCACCGGAGGCCGGATCAGCGCCCGTGGCTGGATCACCCTGGCCGTCATCGCCGCCTCGTTCGCCGTCGTCACCACGCTCGGTCTGATCCGCTGGGCCCGCACCGAGTTCCGGGTGAGCCTCAACGGGGAGGCCGTCGCGGCGGGCCACACGGCTGAGCGGCCCGGCCCCGCAGGCAGCGCCGCCCCAACCAGTAACGCCTCCACTCGGGACGCCCCCACCCAGGACGCACCCACCCGTAGCGCCCCCACCCGTAACGCCAGCACCCGGAACGCTCCCACCCTCGACATCCGCAGCGGGCTGTTCAACCGGCGGCTGCGGAGCATCCCGCTGCACCGCATCCGCACCGTCGATCTGACCGCGTCACCCCTGCACCGGCTGCTGGGCGTCACCGTGTTGCGGGCCGGTACGGCCGGCTCGGGCGAGAGCGGCGGGGCACTGTCGCTGGACGCTCTGGCGGTGAGCGATGCGGCCCGGTTGCGTGCGGAACTGCTGGCCCGGGCCGGCAGTGCGGCGGCCGACGGCGACCCGGTGGTGGCCCGTATCGACTGGCGCTGGCTGCGGTACGCGCCGCTCACGTTCTGGATCGTCGGCGGGGTGTTCGCGGCGGCGGGTTCGGCCTACCGGGTGCTGGACGGCATCGGCATCGAGCCGTGGAAACTCGGCATCGTCCGGCAGGCGTTCGCCGAGTTCGGCACCAGCGCCCTGTGGGTGACGGTCCCGGTGGCGCTGCTGGCCGTCCTCGCTCTGGGCTCGGCCGGTGCCCTCGGGCTCTACGTCGAGAACTGGTGGAACTACCGCCTGGAGTGGACCGACGACCACACGCTGCAGGTGCGGCGCGGACTGTTCACGACCCGGTCGGTCGCCATCGAACGCGCCCGGCTGCGTGGGGTGTTGCTGCGCGAGCCGCTGCTGTTGCGGGCCGGCGGTGGTGCGCTGGTCAGGGCGGTGGCCGGTGGCCTGGGCAACCGCGAGGAGAACCGCAAGCGGAGCGGACTGCTGCCGCCGGCACCGCGCGCGGAGGCACTGCGGGTGGCGGCGGGCACGCTCGGCACCCCCTTCCCCGGGACCGGAACGGGGACCGGAACGGGGACCGGAACGGGGACCGGAGCCGGAACCGGGACCGGAACCGGGACCGGGACCGGAACCGGAACCGGAACCGGGACGAGCCACCCCCACCCGCCCACACCCACACCCACACCCAACCTCACGCCCGGGATCGAAAGCGCACCCCCGTCCATCCCAGCCACCCCGTCCCCAGCCACCCCAGCCACCCCAGCCACCCCAGCCTTCCCGCCCACCCCCGCTCCCCTGACCCCCCACCCCCGCGCCGCCCTCCGGCGCCGCCGGGTGCGCGGGATGCTGTTCGTCGTGCTGCCCGGTACCGCGCTGCTCGCCGGACTGGGGGTGGCTCTCACCCCCGTACTGCTGCAGTGCGCCTGGGCCTTCGCGGTGGTGGCCACGCCGCTGGTGCTGTGGCTGGCGCGGGACGCGTACCGCAATCTGGGGCACGGTCTTCAGGGCGGCTTCCTGGTCGCCCGGTCGGGCACCTTCAGCCGCGACACCCTCGTCCTCCAGCGGTCCGCGATCGCGGCGTGGACGTTCACGGATTCGCCGTTCACCCGCCGGTCCGGTCTGGTCACGTTGACCGCGGCGGTCGCGGCGGGTGAGGACGGCTACCGCATCCGGGATCTGGCGGCCGGCGAGGCGGCCGGATTCGCGACGGCCGCAGCACCGGGGATTCTGGCGGAGTTCCTGGTTCCAGCCGGGGAATCCCCGGCGGCCCCGGTGGATTCCCGGCAGTTCCCGGGCAGTTCGGGGAGAACGCAGCAGGGGCGGCACCGTTCCGACAAGAGCCCGGCAACATGAGATACATCACACCCCTGTCGCGTGCACGGCGAGAGCGGGCACACCGTCCTACTGGACGAGCCATTGCCCAACAACAGCCGTGAGGGAGCAGCGCGATGAACACCGTCATCGACCACGCCGTCCAGGTCCGTCTCATCGCCACCGCCCCCGGCCCGTACGCGGTGCCCGCGGTGTTGCACTACCAGCCCGCCGACCCGCTGGCCGTACGGATGTCCTTCCCGCCGGAGATCTCGCTGGACGGCTCGGCGGTGGACTGGGCGTTCGCGCGTGAGCTGCTGGCGGAGGGGCTGCGGGCGCCGGCCGGGCAGGGCGACGTCCGGGTACGGCCGTGCGGCCCGGACCGCACGGTGATGGAGTTCCACGCGGACGAGGGCATCGCGATGGTGCAGTTGGACACGGTGGACGTGCGGCGGTTCCTGGACCGGTCGTACGAGGCCGTGCCGGCCGGCAGCGAACTCGCCTACCTGGGCATGGACCGCGGGCTCGCCGAGCTGTTCGGCGCGGCGTAGGACCACGGAGGAAAGCGGGCCGGTGGGCGGGTGGACAGCGGCGGACGCCCGGAAACACCACATGTCGGCCGACGCCCGGAAACACCACAGCCGACCGACGCCCGCAGACAGATCGAACATAGACCGCCGCTCAGAGACTGGGCCCACGGACTGGGCCGACCGCGCCGTGACGTCACCGGCGCCGCCGGCTCGCAGAACGGCCGTCGCCCCGGGGAGTTCCCCGGGGCGACGGCCGCTTCACAGCTTGCGGAAGGCGTGGGTCAGCGCTTCGGGAACCCGAAGCCGTACCCCTGCTGCTTCATCCACGGCAGCAGGCGGTCCAGCGACGCGACGGTGAGGGCGCGGTTGCCGCCGCCGTCGTGGAAGAGGACGGTCGGCCCGTTGGTGATCTCCCCGTGGACGGTGGCCTCGATCGCCTCGACGCTGCCGCTCTCGAAGTCCTTGCTGTCGACGTTCCAGCCGAGCGGGCGCATCCCGTGGGCGGCGGCCAGCTTCCGGCTGTAGGGGGTGAAGGCGCCGCCGGGTGCGCGGTAGTAGTCGACCTTCGCGCCGCCCGCCGCGTCCTCGATCATCTTCTGGGCGTCGAGGATCTGCTGCGACTGGTAGCTCTCCGGCTGGTGGTCCATGCCGGTGTTGTGGCTGACGGTGTGGTCGCAGAGCTTGTGCCCGGCGGCCACCACCTGCTTGACCAGGTCGGGGTGGGCCCTGGCCTGCGGGCCGATCATGCAGAAGACGGCCTTGACGTCGTGCTTCTTGAGTACGTCGAGGACCTTGGGGGTCCAGACCGGGTCCGGGCCGTCGTCGATGGTGATGTTCAGGCTGCGGCCGGGGCGGTCGGAGGCGTGCACGATGGCCGGGTCGACGGGGGCGATCTTCGGTGCCCGCTGGGCCTGCCGGCCGAGGGTGTCCGCCTCGGCCTTGGACGGACCGCCCAGTTGGCCGGAGGCGACCGCCCCGACGATCCCCAGCGACACCACCGCCGCCGCCACCACTCCGATGATGCCGCCCTCGATACCGAAGCGCCGAGCCATCCCGATCCCGTCCCCTATGCCGTGCCGGTGTCCGTGCGGACGGCGGGTGCCGGAGGCATCCGCCGTCTTCACCACGACAGATGCGTCCCGGGCCGGGATGGCTGCTCCTGTTACGGATCCATCATGAAACTTATTGATACTGGAGCCATGCCACGAGTACTTCTGATCGAGGACGACGCCGCCGTACGGGACGGAGTGTCCCTCGCGCTACGGCGGCGCGGCCACGAAGTGGCGGCCGCGGCCAGCGGCGAGGAGGGTCTGGCGGCGCTGCCCGGGTTCCGCCCGGACATCGTGCTGCTGGATCTGATGCTCCCCGGCAAGGACGGTTTCGAGGTGTGCCGGCTGATCCGCGCCGAGCGGCAGTTGCCGATCATCATGCTCACCGCCCGCGGCGACGATCTGGACGTGGTGCTCGGGCTGGAGGCGGGGGCCGACGACTACATCGTCAAACCGGCCCGTGGTGAGGTGCTGGAGGCGCGCATCCGGGCGGTGCTGCGCCGTACGGCGCTGCCCGCCGACGGTGCCCCGGCCGTGGAGCCGGGGCCCGCGCCGGTCGAGACCTACGGCGAACTGGCCATCGACCGGGCCGGTCTGGTCGTCGCCAAGGGCGGCAAGGACCTGGCACTGGCGCCCTCGGAGATGAAGCTGCTGCTGTTCCTGTCCGCGACGCCGGGGCAGGTCTTCAGCCGCCAGCAGTTGCTGGAGCATGTGTGGGAGCACAGCTACCACGGCGATGCGCGGCTGGTGGACGCCTGTGTGATGCGACTGCGGACGAAGATAGAGGACACCCCGCGCAGCCCCCGTTACGTCCAGACCGTGCGCGGCTTCGGTTACCGCTTCGGTCCGCTGTGAACCGCCTCGCCGGCCGGGTGCCGTCGCGCACCCTGCTGCGTGGTCTGCGGGCGCGGCTCGTCGTGGGGTTCCTGGTGGTGGCGGCCGTCAGTGCGCTGACCACGGCGCTGCTGACGTACCGCGAGGCCCGTAACGCCATTCTGCAGCGGTCCCAGGACATCGCGGTGAACGATCTGCGGGCGCAGGTGAACTCGCTCGCGCCGGAGCTGACGGTGCCGCCGACGCAGGCGGACCTGGACAACTTCCGGGTGCAGCTGGAACGCTCCGGCAAATCCCGCGAATGGGATATTTCCGTACATTATCTCGGTGTTCCGGACAGTGATGAGGGCGGGCTGCAGCGCAGTGTGGTGATCCCGGCCGACCTGAAGGCGTCGGTGGAGAAGCGGCACGTCCCGGCCTTCCAGCGGATCAACCGCGCGGGGTCGCCCTGGCTGCTGATCGGCATGCCGGTGCGGCAGTCCGACGGGCAGGCGTCCGCATTGTCCGTCTATGCCCAACTGCCGCTCAGTGCGGAGGAGTCCAACGTCGAGGCGCTGGTGACCGCGGCCCAGCGGGGTGCCCTGCCGGTGCTGATCCTCGCCGTGATCCCGGCGCTGCTCGCCGCGCGCGGGGTGCTGCGGCCGGTGCGCGGGCTGCGGCAGGCCGCCGGGCGGATCGCCGAGGGCAAACTGGACACCCGGCTGGAGGTCAAGGGCGGCGACGAACTCGCCGACCTGTCCCGCACGTTCAACGACATGGCGGCCCGGCTGGAGGAGAGCATGGCCGAGCTGCGCCGCCTGGAGGCCAACTCCCGGCGGTTCGCGGCCGATGTCTCGCACGAGCTGCGCACGCCGCTGGCGGCGATGACCGCGGTGACCGACGTGCTCGACGAGGACGCCGACTCCCTCGACCCGGACACCGCCTCCGCGGTCCGGCTGATCAGCCAGGAGACCGGCAAGCTGGCGCGGATGGTGGAGGACCTGATGGAGGTCTCCCGGTTCGACGCGGGCGCCGCGGCGCTCCATCTGGACGAGGTGGATGTCGCCGAGACCATCCGCAAGACGCTGCAGGCCCGGGCCTGGCAGAAGCGGGTGGCCGCGGACCTGCCCGAGGACGTCCGGGCCCAGCTCGATCCGCGGCGGCTCGACGTGGTGGTCGCCAACCTGGTCGGCAATGCGCTGCACCACGGCGGCGAGCCGGTGCGGGTGGTGCTGCACGCCCCGGAGCCGGGCGCGGACCGCCTGCTGATCGAGGTCCGCGACAGCGGCCCGGGAATAGACCCCGAGGTCCTGCCGCACGTCTTCGAGCGGTTCTACAAGGCGGACTCGGCCCGGGCCCGTTCGGAGGGCAGCGGTCTGGGGCTGGCCATCGCGATGGAGAACGTACGGCTGCACGGCGGCGTGATGCGGGCGGCCAACTCTCCCGACGGCGGCGCGGTGTTCACCGTGGACCTCCCGCTGCGCCAGGACGAGCCGGCCGGGCCCGGCGGCACGGCCGGGGCGGCGGACGGTCCGGGCAGGACGGACGGGGCGGACGCGGCGGACGGGACCGAAGGGAACCGCGCGGCCGGTGAGGAGAACGACGGATGAGCGCCATGAACGGCCGGAACGCCCCGCGAACGCCCAGGGCCCGCATGCTGGGCGGGGTGGTCAGCGGTGCGCTGGCCGGTGCGCTGGCCGGCTGCGGTATCGCGCCCACTGATGTGATCGACGCCGGTGAGCCCGCCTCCGGGGTGAAGTCGCCGGGCCAGCCCGCGGCCGATGTCCAGCTGTTCTTCTACGGGCCGTCCGGTCTGCGGTCGGCGACCCGGCCGGCGAAGGCCCCGGTCGACCCGGACCAGGCGCTGTCACTGCTGATGGAGGGGCCCAACCACGCCGAGCGGATGCGCGGCCTGTCCAGCGTGCTGCCGAAGTTCCCGGGCCCGCTGACCGCCACCACCGGCGAGGGCACGGTCGTGATCCACCTGCCGATGAACGTCAAGCTGCTGGACTCCGCCTCGCTCAACCAGCTGGTGTGCACCGCGGCCAACGCCCGGGTGCCGGGGAACAAGCCGCCGGATCAGGTGATGGTGACCCTGGTGGGCGACACGGTCCGGGTCGGCCCCATGGTGTGCGGCGGCAACAACGCCTTCCCGATCGTCCAGCCCAGCCCGACCACGCCGGGCGGCACCGGCGGTACCGGGGGCGGCGGCGTAGGCTGATCACAGGGCCGGACCAGAGCCGCGACGTGGGGAGTCCTTGCGATGTCCGAGCGCAAACCACCCGGAGTCAGCTTCGAGAGCTGGGTCGACAAGCAGATCCGCGAGGCGACGGAGCGCGGCGATTTCGCCGACCTCCCCGGGGCCGGCAAGCCCCTTCCGCACCTCGATCAGCCGTATGACGAGATGTGGTGGATCAAGGAGAAGATGCAGCGGGAGCACCTCTCCTACCTGCCGCCGAGCCTGGTGTTGCGCAAGGAGGCCGAGGAGGCGCGCGAGGCGGCCGCGAACGCCCCGACCGAGGCCGCGCTGCGGCGCATCCTGACGGCGGTCAACGAGCGGATCCGTGCCGCGCTGCGCACTCCCCTGGAGGGCCCCCCGCTGAATCTGGTGCCGTTCGACATCGACGAGCAGGCCGGCAAGTGGCGGGAGCGGCACGGGAGTTGAGGTCCGCCGGGCCGGCCGTCAGGGTGCGGTGTCCGTCATCGTGACGCGGAGGAAGCGCGGCCGGTAGAGGTCGACGTCGCCGTTGACGTGCGGGTCGGCCGGGACGCCGGGCGGCCCGAGCCAGTTGATGTCGTAGCTGAGCAGCAGGGTGCCGTCCGTGGTGGATCCGGGGTGGGCCTGCGGGTTGTAGGCGACGACGCACTGCGGGTCGGGGGCGGGCGGCCGGGGCGGGGTGATCCGGCCGTGCGGGCCGTGCCAGGGGCCCTCGGGTGCGCAGGCCCAGTAGCCGGTGAGGCTGCGCATCCCGGCGGTGCCACCGCCCCCGGTGTCCATGGTGAACAGCACCCAGGCCCGGGAGGTGCCGCCGCCGTCGCGGACGACGGTGAAGGCGCTGCCGACGCCGCGGCGGCCGTCGTCCCGCAGCACCGGTGCGGCCCGGCCGGCCCGTGGCTGCCAGTGGGTGCCGTCCCAGAAGCGCCAGCTGCCGCGGTCCGCGAGCCGGCCGACGGGGACCCGGGCGAGGTAGGCGCGGGAGGCGGGTGCGGAGGGCGGGTCGTCGGCGCCGTAGACGTAGGTCCAGCGGCCGGCCCGGACGGCCGCAGCGCCGTATTGCACGCGCCGCCCGGGGTCGGCGGCGGCGTCCGGGCCGACGGTTTCGTCGATGCGTTCCAGGTGCAGGCCGGGCAGCGAGAGGGTGGCGACCTCGGTGCCGTACGGCATTCCGAAGATCCACGGTCCGGTGCCGGGCGCCCGGCGCCACAGCAGCACCCGCACCACGCGCTCGGCGGCGCCGGGCGTCCGGGGCTCGACCCGCGCCTGGACCGGCCAGCGCCAGCCGCCGTCGGGCGGGTCGGGGAAGTACGGGCCGGGTGCGGTCGGGGTGCCGCCGGTCAGGGTGCGTTCCGGCCGGCCCGAACGGGAGGTCACCACCAGGGAGTTGTGCCGGAGGTACGGGGTGCCGTGGTCGGCGGTGCGCCAACGGCTGTGCCGCCCCTGTGGGTTGGGGGGTGGCTGGACGCGGTCGAGGAAGGTGTCGGAGAAGAGCCAGAGCGTGCGGCCGTCGGGGAGGCGCACCGAGTGGGTGCCGTCGCCGCCGGTCCAGTCGTCGGTGCGGGTGTTGTCGTTGCCGTAGCGGGCGAATGCGGCGGTTTGCCGGGAATCGACCGACCAGGAGGCGATCCGGCGTCCGGTGCAGCCGGCCGCCCGGCGGGGGCCGCCGGACCCGGGCAGTGCCCACAGCAGCGCGGCGACGGCCAGGAGCAGGGCGGCGAGGGCCGTGGTGCGGCGGTGCGGCGCCCTGGACATCGTGCTCCTCGGTCGGTCTCCGGGGTCTTCGGGTGTCCGGGATCACCGTACAGAACCGGTCAGCGACGCATAGATACGCACATGCGGGGGTGGTCAACGAGTGCAACGTCACAGCCGGAGCCCCTGCTCCAGCTAACGGTCGTTCGCCTAGCCTGCTGCCATGACCGCCGAGTCCACCGAACTCCCCCTGGCCGCGGCCTTCCCGGATGCCGATCGCGAGCAGTGGCAGCGCCTTGTCGAAGGCGTGCTGCGCAAATCGGGCGTCACCGAGGCCACGGGTGCCGCCGCCGAGGACGCGCTCGCCACGGATCTCCAGGACGGGATCCGCGTCCGCCCGCTCTACACCGCCGAGGACGGTGCGGCCGCCTCGGGCCGCCCCGGGTTCCCGCCCTTCGTACGGGGCGGCCGGCCCGAGGGCACGACCGTCGCCGGCTGGGACGTACGCCAGCGCCAGGTGCACACCGATCCACGGCGCGCCAACGAAGCGGTGCTCGCCGATCTGGAGAACGGCGTCACCTCGGTCTGGCTGACCGTCGGGCACGGCGGGGTGCCGGTGTCCGGTCTTGCGGAGGCGCTCAAGGGCGTCTATCTGGACCTGGCCGCGGTGGTGCTGGACGCGGGCGCCGATTTCGCCCCGGCCGCCGAGGAGTTGCTGCGCCTGTACGCCGCGGCCGGTGTGCCGGCGGCCGAGGTCACCGGCGCGCTGGGCTCCGACCCGCTGGGGCTGCTGGCCCGTACCGGTGACGAGAGCAAGCTGCGGGTGCAGCTGGAGGCGGCGGCCCGGCTGGCCGGGCGCTGCCTCGCGGAGGCGCCCGGGGTACGGGCGCTGGCCGTCGACGCGCTGCCGTACCACGAGGCGGGCGGCTCGGCGGCCGAGGAGCTCGGCACCTCCCTCGCCACCGGCGTCGCCTATCTGCGGCACCTGACCGCGGCCGGGGTGGGCATCGACGACGCCTGCCGGCAGCTGGAGTTCCGTTACGCCGCGACCGCGGACCAGTTCCTGACCATCGCCAAGCTGCGCGCGGCCCGCCGGCTGTGGGCGCGGGTCGCGGAGGTGTGCGGGGCCGCGCCGGGCGCGTCCGCGCAGGTCCAGCACGCGGTGACCTCGCCGGTGATGATGACCCGTCGGGACCCGTGGGTGAACATGCTGCGCACCACGGTCGCCGGGCTGTCGGCGGGGGTCGGTGGTGCGGACGCGGTGACGGTGCTGCCGTTCGACGCGGCGCTCGGCCTGTCCGACGCCTTCGCCCGGCGGATCGCCCGCAACACCCAGTCGGTGCTGCTGGAGGAGTCGCACCTGTCGAAGGTGATCGACCCGGCGGGCGGCTCCTGGTACGTGGAGCAGCTGACCGATGAACTCGCCCGCGCGGGCTGGGCGTTCTTCCAGGAGATCGAGACCGCGGGCGGTCAGGCCGCGGCACTGCGCTCCGGGCTGCTCCGCGAGCGGCTGGCGGAGACCTGGGCGCGCCGTACCGAGGACCTGGCGCACCGCCGCGAACCGATCACCGGTGTCAGCGAGTTCCCGTTGCTCGCCGAGGCGCCGGTGGAGCGCGAGCCGGCGCCCGCGCCGGTGTCCGGTGGGCTGCCGCGGGTGCGCAGGGACGATGCGTACGAGGTGCTGCGGGCCCGTTCGGACGCCCATCTGGCGGCGGCCGGGGCCCGGCCGAAGGTGTTCCTGGCCGCGCTGGGCCCGGTCGCGGCGCACACCGCGCGGGTGGCGTTCACCGCCAACCTGTTCCAGGCGGGCGGCATCGAGACCGTGCAGGAGCCGGTGGACGCGGAGTCGGTGGCGGCGGCGTTCGCCCGCAGCGGTGCGCGGATCGCCGCGCTGTGTTCGAGCGACGCGGTCTACGGCGAGCAGGCGGCCGCGGTGGCGGCGGCACTGAAGGCGGCGGGTGCGGTGCGGGTGTTCCTGGCCGGCCGGCCGGGCGAGCGCCGGGAGGAATTCGAGGCGGCCGGGGTGGACGCGTTCGTCTTCGCGGGCTGCGACGCGGTCGAGGTGCTGTCCTCGGCCCTGGACGTCATGGAGGTGGCGGGATGACCGAGATGCAGGAAGCAACGCAACAGGCCGGCGCCATCCCGGACTTCAGCACGATCGAGCTGGGCGGACCGGCCGCGGTGGACGGCGCGGCCGGGGCGGAGCAGTGGGCCCAGGCCGTGGAGGCCGCCACCGGCAAGGGAGTTGCGGACCTGACGTGGGAGACGCCGGAGGGCATCGACGTCAAGCCGCTGTACACCGAGGACGATCTGGCGGGCGTCGACTTCCTGGGCACGTACCCGGGCATCGCGCCGTACCTGCGCGGCCCGTACCCGACGATGTACGTCAACCAGCCCTGGACGATCCGGCAGTACGCCGGCTTCTCCACCGCGGAGGAGTCCAACGCCTTCTACCGCCGCAATCTGGCGGCCGGTCAGAAGGGCCTGTCGGTCGCCTTCGACCTGCCCACCCACCGCGGCTACGACAGCGACCACCCGCGGGTGACCGGTGACGTCGGCATGGCGGGTGTCGCCATCGACTCGATCTACGACATGCGGCAGCTCTTCGAGGGCATCCCGCTGGACAAGATGACGGTGTCGATGACGATGAACGGCGCGGTGCTGCCCGTGCTGGCGCTGTACATCGTGGCCGCCGAGGAGCAGGGCGTACCGCCCGAGAAGCTGGCCGGGACCATTCAGAACGACATCCTCAAGGAGTTCATGGTCCGCAACACCTACATCTATCCGCCGCAGCCGTCGATGCGGATCATCTCCGACATCTTCGCGTACACCTCGCAGAAGATGCCGCGCTACAACTCCATCTCGATCTCCGGCTACCACATCCAGGAGGCCGGTGCGACGGCCGACCTGGAGCTGGCGTACACCCTCGCGGACGGGGTGGAGTACCTGCGGGCGGGGCTGGCGGCCGGGATGGACGTGGACGCGTTCGCGCCGCGGCTGTCGTTCTTCTGGGCGATCGGCATGAACTTCTTCATGGAGATCGCCAAGCTGCGCGCGGCCCGGCTGCTGTGGGCGCGGCTGGTCCAGAAGTTCGAACCGAAGAACCCCAAGTCGCTGTCCCTGCGTACCCATTCGCAGACCTCGGGCTGGTCGCTGACCGCGCAGGACGTGTTCAACAACGTCACCCGGACGTGTGTGGAGGCGATGGCGGCGACCCAGGGTCACACCCAGTCGCTGCACACCAACGCCCTCGACGAGGCGCTCGCCCTGCCCACCGACTTCTCGGCGCGGATCGCCCGGAACACCCAACTGTTCCTCCAGCAGGAGTCGGGCACCTGCCGGGTGATCGACCCGTGGGGCGGCAGCGCCTACGTCGAGAAGCTCACGTACGACCTGGCGCGCCGGGCCTGGCAGCACATCGAGGAGGTCGAGGCGGCCGGCGGGATGGCCAAGGCGATCGACGCGGGCATCCCGAAGCTGCGGGTGGAGGAGGCCGCGGCCCGTACCCAGGCGCGGATCGACTCCGGGCGGCAGGCGCTGATCGGCGTCAACAAGTACCGGGTGGCCAGCGACGAGGAGATCGACGTCCTCAAGGTCGACAACTCCGCGGTCCGCGCCCAGCAGATCGAGAAGCTCAAGCGGCTGCGGGCCGAGCGCGACGAGGCGGCCTGCCAGGACGCGCTGCGGGCGCTGACCGCGGCGGCGAAGTCCGGTCCCGGCAAGGGACTTGAGGGCAATCTGCTGGCGCTGGCGGTGGACGCGGCCCGGGCCAAGGCGACCGTCGGGGAGATCTCGGACGCCCTGGAGGAGGTCTACGGGCGGCACTCCGGCCAGATCCGTACGATCTCGGGTGTGTACCGAGACGAAGCGGGCCCCTCCTCCGGTGTGGAGCGCACCCGGACGCTGGTGGCCGAGTTCGAGCGGGCCGAGGGACGCCGGCCGCGCATCCTGGTGGCCAAGATGGGCCAGGACGGCCATGACCGCGGCCAGAAGGTGATCGCCACGGCCTTCGCCGACCTGGGCTTCGACGTGGACGTCGGCCCGCTGTTCCAGACCCCGGCCGAGGTGGCCCGCCAGGCGGTCGAGGCGGATGTGCACATCGTCGGGGTGTCCTCCCTTGCCGCCGGTCACCTCACCCTGGTGCCGGCGCTGAAGGAGGCGCTGGCGGCGGAGGAGCGGGAGGACATCACGATCGTGGTGGGCGGGGTGATCCCGCCGCAGGACGTGCAGCCGCTGCGCGACATGGGCGCGGCCGCGGTGTTCCTGCCCGGCACGGTGATCCCGGACGCCGCGCACGACCTGGTGAAGGACCTGGCGTCGGTCCTCGGCCACGAGCTGTAGAGCGGGGGGACATGCCTGCGACGATCGACGTCGAACGGTACGCCGAAGGGGTCCGGGCGGGTTCCCGGGCCTGGATCGCCCGGGCCGTCACCCTGGTCGAGTCCACCCGCGCCGACCACCGGGCGGCGGCGCAGCGGCTGCTGGTCGAGCTGCTGCCGTACTCCGGTGCGGCCCGCCGGGTGGGCATCAGCGGGGTGCCCGGTGTCGGCAAGTCGACCTTCATCGACGCGCTGGGGTCGCTGCTGACCGGGATGGGGCATCGGGTGGCGGTGCTCGCCGTCGACCCGTCGTCCAGCCGGACCGGCGGCTCCATCCTGGGTGACAAGACCCGGATGGAGCGGCTGGCGACCGACCCGGCGGCGTTCGTGCGCCCCTCCCCCACGTCCGGGACGCTGGGCGGGGTGGCGCGCGCCACCCGCGAGTCCATCGTCGTGATGGAGGCCGCGGGCTACGACGTGGTGCTGGTGGAGACGGTGGGTGTCGGCCAGTCGGAGACGACCGTGGCCAACATGGTCGACACGTTCCTGCTGCTGACCCTGGCCCGCACCGGCGACCAGCTCCAGGGCATCAAGAAGGGCGTGCTGGAGCTGGCGGACCTGGTGTCGGTGAACAAGGCCGACGGTCCGCACGAGCGGGACGCCCGCTCCGCGGCCCGCGAACTCGCCGGTGCGCTACGGCTGTTGCAGCCGGCGGACGCGGTGTGGACGCCGCCGGTGCTGACCTGCAGCGCCCGCGAGGGCACCGGTCTGAAGGCGGTCTGGGAACGCGTCGAGCAGCACCGCACCCTGCTCGAATCGACCGGTGCGCTGGCCGAGCGGCGCCGCACCCAGCAGGTCGACTGGACCTGGTCGATGGTCCGCGAACGGCTCATCGACCGCCTCCAGGAGCATCCCGAGGTGCGCCGGCTGGGCCCGGAGGTCGAGCGGGCGGTGCGGGACGGTGAGATCACCGCGACGCTGGCGGCCGAACGGCTGCTGTCCGCGTTCGGCCTGGCGGACCCGGCGGCCGGGGAGGCGTAGCGAGCGTCCGGCCGGAATACTCACCCGGACACCTGAGTAGCTCAGCTCATGACGGCCCCGTGCCGGGCCCCGAGTATGTCGATGACGCATGGACGGACGTTTTCGGCATCTTCCCTGGGGGCCATCATCAATCCGCAGGACGTCGCACACGGGCTGTACGAGGACAATCCGCTGGCCGGGCTGATCGAGGGGTTCTGTGTGGCGCCGGCCGGCGGTGAGCTGGAGTCCCGGCCGGTCGTCCATGTCGAGCTGCGGCCGGGGGTGCGGCTGTCGGCCGTCGAGGCGGACCGGCTGGCGCTGGCCTGTCAGCAGGGCGTGCTGCGCCGACTGGCCGCCGGTTGCCGGGACTTCCTGCCCTCGCCGGCGGACTGCCCTGCGGCCCACGAGGTGGCGATCACCCTGCACGGGTACGGCACCGGTCCGTTCGCCCCAAAGTCCTAGAGCATTCCGCGCGCCTGTCGGGCCCGTTCGGCGAAGTGGGCGACGGCGAGGTCGCGGAAGCGGGCGGCCGCCGCGGAGAGGTAGCCGTCCTCGCGGCGCACCAGGCTCAGGACCCGTACGCAGTCGGGGGCGTCGATGCGCAGCCAGGCCAGCGGGGCGGCGGTCAGGTCGGCGCGGGCGATGGAGGGCATCAGGCCGATGCCGAGGCCGGCGATGACGAGGAAGTGGGTGGCGCCGGGTTCGTCGCCCTCGCAGCCGATGACCGGGCGGCGGTCGAGGGGGGTGAACAGCCGCTCCAGCAGGGCGCGTTGCCAGTGTCCGGGGCGGGTGGTGATGAAGGGCTCGTCGGCGAGGTCGGCCACCGTCACCCGTTCCCGGGCGGCCAGCGGATGGGCCGCCGGGACCGCGAGCAGCACCTCCTCGTCCAGCAGCCGCACCGCGCCGAGCCCGGCGCCGGTCAGCGGCTGCGAGGCGACGCAGAAGTCCACCTCGCGGGTGCGCAGGTGTTCGCGCATCAGGTCGGGGGTGGACTGGAAGCAGCGGACGGTCACGTCGGGGTGGGCGGCGCGGAAGCCGGCCAGCAGTTCGGTCAGCGGCAGCAGGGTCTCGGCGGCGATGGTGACGCTGCCGTTGTCGAGCCCCGCGGCGTCGGCCATCTCCCGGCGGGCGTCGTCGAGTTCGTCCAGGGCCCGTTCCACCCGGGCGAGGAAGGCGGCGCCGTGGCGGTTGAGCCGGATGGTCCGGCCCTGCCGGTCGAAGAGCGGCAGGCCCAGTTCGGCTTCGAGGCGGGCGATGGTCCGGCTCACCGAGGGCTGGGCCACCCGGAGTTCCTCGGCGGCCCGGCTGATGTGTTCCCGGCGCGCGACGACCCGGAAGTACCGCAGGGACAGCAGATCCATCGGTTCCTCGGGCCTTCGGGTCGGACGGCGGCGACCCGGAAATGATCACACAGGGCGGCTCCCGGAGAGCGGGGAACGGCGGCTCAGCCGCGCAGCGGCACCGTGGCCCACACCGTCTTGCCCGAGTGGTCCGGCGGGGTCCAGCCCCAGGCGTCGCTCAGCCGGTCGACGAGGTGCAGCCCGCGGCCGGATTCCGCCAGCGGGTCGGCGGTCCGTACGACGGGGGCGTCGGTGCCGCCGTCGGATACGGCGCACAGTACGGCGGTCTCCTGCCGGGTCAGGGCGAGCCAGGCCGGGCAGACCGGCGCGGGCACCAAGCAGAACCCGTGGGCGACCGGTACCGCGTCCGGCTCCCCCGTCCGGATGCCGTGGCGCAGGGCGTTGCTGACGAGTTCGGTGACGACCAGCGCCGCGTTCTCGGTCACGTCCGCGGCCAGTTGCCAGCCGGTGAGGGTCGCCCGGGTGAAGCGGCGGGCCTCCGCCACGGTCTGCGCACAGCTGCTGAGGGCGCAGGCGGCGAAACCGTCGGGGGCGGGCATCCACCAGCTCTCCTCGAACGCTTCCTCTGGAAGGGCGTCGTGCACGGTCTCTGCCGGATGAGCGGTCATCAAGATCTCCGCGAGGGCGATTTCGGGGCTGGGCCGGACTGCCTTGGAGAGCTAATATCCTCGGCAGCCGTCGCCCGGTGCAAGTGCATCTGCAATTACATCGGTAAGGACGGTCGCTCAGGGGCTCGTTCACGCCACCGTGATCGCGGGCTCGGGATCGGTCGGAGGGATGTCCTCCAGCAAGGGAGCAGGTCTGATGGAGTCGGTGACCAACGGCATGCAGGCGACCCGCATCGAGGGCGTCGTCTGGCGCAAGAGCCGCCGCAGCAACCCCAGCGGCAACTGCGTTGAGCTGGCCGTCCTTTCGGACGGCGGGGTGGCCGTGCGCAACTCCCGGTTCACCTCCGGGCCGGCGCTGATCTACACCCGCGACGAGATGGCGGCCTTCGTCCAGGGCGCCAAGGACGGCGACTTCGACGACCTCGTCTGACGCACCGGCGGCATATGCCGCCGAGATTGGCGCATATGTCGTTCGGATAGTCGCCCTGACTGTACGAACACTTGGCGCGATGGGACACTGGGCGTTCGCCCGACCACTCAGGGGAGTCAGGGAGTCAGCATGAGTGAGGCGCAGCCGAGCAGCGGTCAGTCCCTGCGCCGGTATCTCGACCATCCGCGGGGCGGTCCGACGGTCCTGCGGATCGTGCTGGGCACGCAGTTGCGCCGGCTGCGCGAGGCGGCCGGCGTCACCCGGGAGGCCGCCGGGGACGCCATCCGCGGTTCCCACGCGAAGATCAGCCGCCTGGAGCTCGGCCGGGTCAGCTGCAAGGAGCGGGACGTCGCCGATCTGCTGACGCTCTACGGCGTCACGGACGACGCGGTCCGTGACGACTTCCTCAAACTGGCCCGCCGGACCAGCAGTCCGGGCTGGTGGCACCAGTACGGCGATGTGCTGCCCGGCTGGTTCGAGACCCATCTCGGCCTGGAAGAGGCCGCGTCGGTGATCCGCACCTATGAAGTGCAGTTCGTGCCGGGCCTGTTGCAGACCGCGGACTACGCCCGCGCGGTGGCGCAGCTCGGCCATCCGCGGTCGACGCCCGAGGAGATCGAGCGGCGGGTGCGGCTGCGCGTGCAGCGGCAGGAACTGCTGACGCTGCCGGATGCGCCGCGGGTGTGGGCGGTGCTCGACGAGGCCACGCTGCGCCGTCCGCTGGGCGGCCGCGAGGTGATGGCGGGCCAGCTGAGACATCTGCTGACGATGTCCGAGCTGCCGAACGTCACGCTGCAGATCGCGCCGTTCAGCCTCGGCGGTCTGGCGGCGGCCGGTGGTCCGATCACGATCCTGCGCTTCCTGGAGCCGGATCTGCCGGACATCGTCTATCTGGAGCAGCTGACCAGTGCGCTGTATCTGGACAAGCGCGATGACGTCGACCACTACCTGGCGGTGATGGACCGCCTCAGCGCCCAGTCGGAATCACCGCGCGAGTCGCTGGCGATGCTGGAGCGGATGCTCAAGGAGATCTGATACCGCCCACATAGGTCTGATCCGGCGACGAGCGGCGGGGCGCCCGGGTGGGCCCTTTGCCGCTCGTCGCCGTCCGGGCCCGGTACATCAGACCTTGCGGGCGACCCCGCCGTACTCGATCCACTCCAGGGTCAGCTGCTTGGGGCCGATGTCCGCGTCCGGCTTCCAGGTCGAGACCTCCACCAGCCCGGGCTCCTCGATCTCCAACCCGTCCAGGAATCCGGCAAGTTCGTGCGCCTGCCGCACCCGGCCCCACTGGCCGTGGGTCTGCTCGGCCATGAAGTTGGTGACGAAGTCACGGGTCGCCGCGTCCTCGCTGACCAGCTGGCACACCACCAGGAAGCTGCCCGGGGCCAGCCGGTCGGCGACCCGCTTGATCAGTCCGCCCGGGTCGTCGGAGTCCGGGATGCAGTGGAGCACGGAGACGAACAGCGCGGCGACCGGCCGGTCGAAGTCGATCAGCCGCGTCACCTCCGGGCTGTCGAAGATGCCGTCGGTGTCCCGCATGTCGGCCTGGATCACCGCGGTGTTGGCGTTCTCCTCCAGCAGGGCCCGGCCGTGCGCCAGCACGATGGGGTCGTTGTCGACGTACACCACCCGGGCCTCCGGGTCGACGCGCTGGGCGACCTGGTGGACGTTGTCCTGGGTCGGCAGGCCTGAGCCGTGGTCGATGAACTGCCGGATGCCGTGTTCGGTGGCCAGCCAGCGCACCACCCGCTGCAGGAAGCGGCGGTTGTTGAGGGCCAGCACCTGGGTGCTCGGCACGACCTTGCTCAGCTGTTCGCAGGCCTCGCGGTCGACGGCGTAGTTGTCCTTGCCGCCGAGGTAGTAGTCGTACATCCGCGCGACGCTGGGGACGGTGACGTCGACGGTGCTGGACTGCGGTGCTGATTCTTGGCTCATTCGACACTTTCCCGTCGCTTCGACAGCCCTCGGCCACGGCAGGGCCATGGCGCAGCAATGGCGCCGTTCCGTGTCGGAACGACCACGCCGCGCAGTCCAACATACCTATGGAGTGGCGGCTGTTGCAGGTGAGCGGCAAGGGTTCTTACGTCTCGTCAGTGGTTCCCGGCCCCGGCGGGGGGCGCCCGCAGCGCCGCCGATTCTCATCACGCTCTCACCCGCCGCTTATCGCCCGGTCACAGCCTTTTCCTACGGTCGGCGCAGGCGCGTCGCGGGCCCGCCCGGCGGCCGGAGGAGAGCCACCATGTACCACCTGACCGGTGTGACCACGCGCTGCCGGAGCGGCCGGGACGGGGTGGCGGTGCGCGCCCTGGACGGTGCCGATCTGTACGTCGAGGACGGCGGTGCGCTGGTCGTACACGGTCCGGCGGGGGCGGGCCCGGCGGCGCTGCTGCGGGTCCTCGGCGGGCGGGAGCGGCCGGTCCGGGGCAGCGTGGTCCTCGACGGCACGGATCTGGCCACCGTCGCCGAGTCCCGGCTGGCCCGGATCCGGACCGAGTCGATCGGGGTGGTCCGCGGCGCGGAGAACGGTCTCGTCCCGGGGCTCACCGCGGGGCAGAACGTGGCGGGCGCGCTGGTCCCGCTGCGGCTGCGGCCCACCGACCGTCAGGAGCTCGCCGCCGAGGCCCTGGCGGAGGTCGGTCTGGGCAGTCAACTGCATGCGTTTCCGGCCGAGTTGACGGACGCGATGCGGCGGCGGGTGGCGCTGGCGCGGGCACTGGTGAAGCGGCCGTCGGTGCTGCTGGCGGACCGGCCGACCGCCTTACTGGGCGCCCGGGAGCACGCCGAGCTGGTGGAGCTGTTCGTACGGCTGTGGGGCGAGCGGCGGTTCTGCTGCGTGGTGACCACGGCGGACGACGTGCTCGCCGACCAGGCGCCGCGGCTGGCGACGCTCACCGCGGGACGGGTGACCCTCCCCGCCGGCCACCGGCGCACGGTTCCGGCCGTCCCGTCTGGTGGCCCTTCCGCGTGGCCGGTAGAAGGGAGGGATGACCATCGCGACGAATGCATCCGGGAACAGCGGTGAGCAGGGGGACGCCGGGCCGATACCGCCGCGGCCGGCAGTGCGGCACCCGGCTCCCGGCGTCGAGGAGATGATCCGCGCCAACCGGGCCAACTGGGACGCCCGGACCCCGGTCCATGTGGCCAGCGAGTTCTACGGCCTGGACGGTTCGCGGACCGCCGAGCACTGGTTCGCGCCGTTCGAGTGGGCGGATCTGGGTGAGCTCGCCGGGCGGGACGTGCTGCATCTGCAGTGTCATCTGGGCACCGAGACGGCCGCGTTCGCCGACCGGGGCGCGGCGCGCACCGTGGGCCTGGACTTCTCGGCCGCGGCGGTGCGGGAGGCCCGGCGGCTGGCCGATGAGGCGGGCCGGGACATGGAGTTCGTGCGGGCGGACGTGCACGACGCGGTGTCCGCGCTGGGCGGCCGCCGCTTCGACGTGGTCTACACCGGCAAGGGCGCGCTGTGCTATCTGCCGGACCTCGCCGCGTGGGCGGGGATCGTCAGCGCCCTGCTCCGGCCCGGCGGGACGTTCTACCTGGTGGAGTTCCACCCGCTGCTGGACGCCCTCGGTCCGACGCCGGACCCGGAACGGCAGGACCTCCGGCTGCGCCACGACTACCTGGGCGGCCGCGGCGCCCTCCGGAGCGATACGCCGCACACCTACACCGACGGGCCGCCGGTGCGCGGCGCCACCACGAGTTACGAGTGGCGGCACGGTATCGGCGAGGTGATCACGGCCGTGACCGGCGCCGGTCTGGCCGTCCAACTGGTGCGGGAGACCGAGCTGCTGCCCTGGAAGCGGTTCGACGCCATGGTGCCGGCGGAGAACGGCTGGTGGCGGCTGCCGCCGTCGGAGCCGTTCATTCCGCTGCTGTACGCGCTGCGGGCGGTCAAGCCGCGCGACTAGCGGCGGCCGCAGAGCCGAACCCCTTTACCCCATCTGGTACCTGCCGTCGTCACGGACACGCCGACGCACGCTCCGCCAATCGGGTTGCTTCGTGCCCCGTCCGTGGTCCTGCGTGCGGCCGGTCGCTTCAATGAGTGGTACCGACGGTGGGTGCCCATCCCCTGGCGGGGACCACGGACGGCTGCTGCACGACGCAGTCCGCTGTGCTTCTTCAGGGCACCCCCGGCAGGAGAACGCGATCGGCACAGGGTTCTGAACTGTGCCGCGCGACGGCCCCACCTCCTTAGCGGAGCCTTCGAAAGGGGCTGTCCAAACATGGCGCTCATCATCACCCTGACCCCGCCTACCGTCACGGCGGGCCAGACCTTCACGGCCACGATCACCGGGGCCAACGCGGGCGACACGATCACCGTCACCTACGACGCGCAACCCGCGCAGACGGTGGTCGCCGACGCCAATGGCAACGCGACCGTGTCCTTCACCGCGACCACCTCGGGGCTGGTGGTCGCCACCGGCGTGACAAGCGGAACCAGCGTGGCGACACTCACCGTGACCCCGTCGACCTGTGTGGTCACGGTGTCGTCCACCCCCGCCAACCCGGCCGCCGGCCAGCCCGTCACCGTCACCGCCACCGTCACCTGCAACGGGGTCGCGGTACCCGGGGCGTCGGTGGTCTTCACCTCGAACGGCGGCGTCGCGCTGGGGCTCGGCACCACCGATGCCTCCGGTCAGGCGAGCGTGACCAGCAGCGCGCTGCCGGCAGGCGCCAACGTCGTGACCGCCACCGTGGTCTCCGCCAACAGCACCTGCACCTGCGTCGGCGCCACCGGCACCGCGACGGTGAACGTCGCAGCGGCGACCAACTGCGTGGTCACCCTCTCCTCGACCCCCGCCAACCCGACCGCGGGCCAGCCCGTCACCGTCACCGCCACCGTCACCTGCAACGGCGTTCCGGTTCCCGGCGCGGTGGTCACCTTCGTCTCCGGCGGCGGCAGTCTCCAGCTGGGCGCCGGCACCACCGATGCCTCCGGACAGGCCAGCGTCACCAGCAGCGCACTGCCGACCGGGGCCAATGTCGTCGTCGCCACCGTGGTGGCCGCCAACACCACCTGCACCTGCGTCGGCGTCACCGGCACCGCAACCGTCAACGTCACAGCGGCGACCAACTGCGTGGTCACCCTCTCCTCCACCCCCGCCAACCCGGCCGCCGGCCAGCCCGTCACCGTCACCGCCACCGTCACCTGCAACGGCGTCGCGGTCCCCGGCGCGGTCGTCAACTTCACCTCCGGCGGCGGCAGTCTCCAGCTGGGCGCCGGCACCACCAATGCCTCCGGACAGGCCAGCGTCACCAGCAGCGCACTGCCCGCCGGGGCCAATGTCGTCGTCGCCACCGTGGTAGCCGCCAACACCACCTGCACCTGCGTCGGCGTCACCGGCACCGCAACCGTCAACGTCACAGCGGCCACCAACTGCGTGGTCACCTTCTCCTCGACCCCCGCCAACCCGACCGCCGGCCAGCCCGTCACCGTCACCGCCACCGTCACCTGCAACGGAGCCCCGGTCCCCGGCGCGGTGGTGGTCTTCTCCACCTCCGGTGGCACCCTGGGGGTCGGGACCACCAATGCCTCCGGACAGGCGAGCGTGACCACCAGCGCGCTGCCGGCCGGCGCCAACGTGGTCACCGCCACGGTGATCTCCTCTTCGGGCGCCTGCACCTGCACCGGCGTCTCCGGCACCGGGACGGTGAACGTCGGCGTGGGACTCCCCGTCCTGACGGCGAAGCCGGCCTGCTACGCGCTGAACTTCCCGCCGGTGCCCTGGGCGTTCGCCCACGCCACGTTCAGCGTGAGCGGTGCGACTCCCGGATCGACGGTGACCTTCTCCGTACTGGGCGGCACGGTGTGCACGGCCGTGGCCGACGCGAGCGGTAACGCCAGCTGCACCGGCAACCTCAGCGTCACGCAGGTGCTGGCCTCCACCTACACCGCGACCAGCGGCGGGGTGACCGCCACCGGCAGCCTGAGGGCCTGCCTCTGACGGACAGCCGGACACCACAGCCGTCCCCCGTAACGCAACTACGGGGGACGGCTGCTTGCTCCCAGGATAAGGGCGGCGGATACGACGGACCGCCGCGCTCAGCCCGCCGTCCGCCGGTACCGCGTGCGCAGCAACTGCCGCTTGGCCGGGCCGGTGACCCGCCACTCCAGGTGCCACTCGTCCGCCGAGCGGACCGTGAAGGTGCCCTCGTAGCGGTCCTCGGCGCAGGGGTGGACGGCATTCCACTGTCCGGTGCCGAGGTCGAGGTCGTGGAAGGGGCGGCCGTCGGCGAAGTCGATCTCGGCGCTGCCGTCGGGGCGGGGCCGCAGGCGGAGCGTCCGGCTCGCCGGGTAGGCCGTGCCGTCCCAGGTCAGCTCCCCCTCCTCCACGTGCAGCAGCGCGCCGCCGGCCGGGTCGGGCCGGAAGTCGGCGGTGCCGTGGAAGCGGCCTTCGGTGCCGGTCCGCAGGTCGTGCACGGTGCGCTCGATGCTCCAGCGTCCCGACAGGTACCCGGCGACGTCGGGGACCGGTGCGAACGGCCACTCGTGCGGGTCCGCCTCGTACCGGCCCCCCGCGTGCGAGCCCTCCACGTGCGGGCCCTCCCCGTGCGGATGCTCCTCGTACGGGTCCGGAGCCTGCCGTTCCTCGTGTGCTGGCTGCGCGCTGGACATGGCCCCATTCTCCCGTCCGCCCGCGCCGTCACCCCATCGGCCCCGCCCGGGTCCCGGCCGCTCCCCGCCGGCCCTTCGCACCGTGCGGACCCGCGGTGGCGGTCTTACGCTCGGTGCAGTGATCGTCACGGAGGTGCGCACGGCTGCCGGACGGTGGCCGGGCGCCCCCGGACCGTCCGCCGTGCCCCGCGCTGCCGCCCCGTAAGCGCCCGGAGAACGAAAGGCACCACCATGCCGGAGCTGTTCATCGGCGGTCAGTGGACCGCAGCGGCCGACGGGCAGGTGCGGGAGATCCGCTGTCCGGCGGACGGCACGCTGGTCGCGACCGTCGACGAGGGCGGACCGAAGGACGTCGCCGCGGCGATCACCGCGGCCCGCACCGCCTTCGACGACGGCCCCTGGCCGCGCACACCGGCGGCCGAGCGCGGCCGGCTGGTGCTCCGCGTCGCCGAGCTGCTGGGGCGCGACAAGGACGCGCTGGCCAGGGCGGAATCGCTGGACACCGGCAAGCGGCTGGTGGAGAGCGAGTACGACATGGACGACATCGCCAACTGCTTCCGCTACTTCGGCAACCTCGCCGCGGCCGGCGGCACCGACCGGGTGGTGGACACCGGCATCGCGGAGACCGACAGCACGGTGCGGCACGAGCCGGTCGGGGTGTGCGCCCTGATCACCCCGTGGAACTATCCGCTGCTGCAGACCGCGTGGAAGGTCGCGCCCGCACTGGCCGCCGGCAACACCTTCGTGCTGAAGCCCAGCGAGCTCACCCCGCACACCGCCGTCCATCTGATGCGGCTGCTGGACGAGGCCGGGCTGCCGGCCGGTGCCGGCAACCTGGTGCTGGGCACCGGACCGGTGGTGGGCGCGCCGCTGACCGAGGACCCGCGGGTGGACATGGTGTCGTTCACCGGCGGGCTGCTCACCGGGCGGCGGATCATGGCCGCGGCGGCGCCGACGGTGAAGAAGATCGCCCTGGAGCTGGGCGGGAAGAACCCGAACATCGTCTTCGCGGACGCGGACTTCGACACCGCGGTCGACTACGCCCTGACCGCGGTCTTCCTGCACTCGGGCCAGGTCTGCTCGGCGGGCGCCCGGCTGCTGGTCCAGGAGGAGCTGCACGACGCGTTCGTGGACGAACTGGTCTCGCGCGCCCAGCGGATCCGGCTGGGCGGGCCGTTCGACGAGCACGCCCGCACCGGCCCGCTGATCTCCGCCGAGCACCGGGCCAAGGTCGAGGCGTACGTGGCGGCCGGGCTCGACGAGGGCGCGGTGCTGCTCTGCGGCGGCTCGGCACCGGACGACCCGTCGCTGGCGAACGGCTACTACTACCTGCCGACGGTGCTGGACGAATGCACGCCGGACATGTCGGTGATCCGCGACGAGTCGTTCGGGCCGGTGCTGACCGTCGAGCGGTTCCGCGACGAGGACGAGGCGGTCTCGCTCGCCAACGACACGGTCTACGGCCTGGCCGGGGCGGTGTGGACGCAGGACGGCGAGCGTGCGCACCGGGTCGCCGCGCGGCTGCGGGCCGGGACGATCTGGATCAACGACTTCCACCCGTACGTACCGCAGGCGGAGTGGGGCGGGATGAAGCAGTCCGGGGTGGGCCGGGAGCTGGGGCCGGCGGGGCTGGCCGAGTACCAGGAGGCCAAGCACGTGTGGCGCAATACCGCGCCCCGGCCGCAGAGGTGGTTCGAATGACCACGCCGGGCCCGCCGGGCCAGGACCCCGGGAACGGCCGAGCACACGGGAACGGCTCAGCACACCGGAACGATCAAGCTCCCGGGGACGAGCACGCGCACGACGACGCCTCGCTCGCCGAGCTCGGCTACAAGCCGGAACTCAAGCGCACACTGGGCAACTTCCACACCTTCGCCGCCGGGATCAGCTACATCTCCATCCTGACCGGCACCTTCCAGCTGTTCTACTTCGGTGTCGCGCACGGCGGCCCGGCCTACTGGTGGTCCTGGCCGATGGTGTTCGCCGGCCAGCTGATGGTGGCGCTGTGCTTCTGCGAGCTGGCCGCCCGGTATCCGGTGGCCGGTTCGATCTACAACTGGTCCAAGAAGCTGGGCGGTCCGCACATCGGCTGGCTCGGCGGCTGGCTGATGCTGACCGCCTCGATGGTGTCGCTGTCCGCGGTGGCGCTGGCCTATCAGGTGACGCTGCCGCAGATCTCCTCCTGGTTCCAGTTCATCGGCGACGGCACCGGGAAGTCCGCGGCCGCCAACGCCGTCCTGCTCGGCACCGTCCTGGTCGGCTTCACCACCCTGGTCAACGCCTTCGGCGTGAAGCTGATGGCCCGGATCAACTCCGCGGGCGTGGCCATCGAGCTGATCGCGGCGATCGTCCTGGTGCTGCTGCTCGCCGCGCACATCACCCGCGGTCCGAGCGCGATCACCGACACCTTCGGCCTGGGCAGCGGCGAGACCCTCGGCTACTTCGGCGCGTTCCTCACCGCGTCCCTGGCCTCGGCGTACGTCATGTACGGCTTCGACACCGCCTCCTCGCTCGGCGAGGAGTCCAAGGACCCCGGCCGGAACGCCCCGCGCGCGATCCTGCGGGCCCTGATCGCGTCCTTCCTGATCGGCGGGCTGATCCTGCTCTTCGCCCTGCTGTCCGTACCGGACCTGCACGCCAAGGAGCTGTCGGTGGACGGCCTCCAGTACGTCGTGCTGGCCACCCTCGGTTCGACGATCGGGCAGATCGTGCTGTGGTGCGTGGTCATCGCGATCACGGTGTGCGAGCTGGCGGTGCACACCGCGGGCATCCGGCTGGCGTTCGCCATGGCCCGGGACAACAACCTGCCGGCCGCCTCGCTGCTGGCCAAGGTCAGCCCACGGTTCCAGACCCCGGTGCTGCCCGCGATCATCATCGGGCTGGTGGCGGTCGGCATCCTGTTCCTCAACGTCAACCAGCCGCAGATCTTCTCGGTGATCACCAGCATCGCGATCATCATGATCTACCTGGCGTACCTGGCGGTGACGCTGCCGATGCTGGTGCAGCGACTGCGCGGCAACTGGACACCGCTCAAGGGCAAGTTCTCGCTGGGAAGGTTCGGGCTGCCGGTCAACATCCTCGCGGTGCTGTGGGGCGCGGGCATGTCCCTCAACCTCGCCTGGCCGCGCGCCGCGGTCTACAACGCGACCGGCCCGCAGCACTGGTACCTGCGCTGGGGCGCGTTCCTGTTCATCGGCGTCGTCGCGCTCGGCGGCTTCGCCTACTACTGGTTCGTCCAGCGCAAGAAGACCGGTGTGCTGGCCATGCACGCCGCCGAGCTCCCCGACGACACCCTGCCGGGCGGCCCGGGCGGCCCGGGCACCCCCTCCTCCCCCTCCCCCTGACTGGAGACGGCCCGATGTCCCAAGAGATCCCTGCGGACGAGTTCGACTACGTCGTGGTCGGTGGCGGCACGGCCGGCGCGGTCGTGGCGGCCCGGCTCAGCGAGGACCCCGCGGTCACCGTCTGCCTGCTGGAGGCCGGCCCGAGCGACGTCGACGACGACAACATCCTGCGGCTGGACCGCTGGATGGGCCTGCTGGAGTCCGGTTACGACTGGGACTATCCGGTCGAGCCGCAGGAGAACGGCAACAGCTTCATGCGGCACGCCCGCGCCAAGGTGCTGGGCGGCTGCTCCTCGCACAATTCCTGCATCGCCTTCTGGGCACCCGCCGAGGACCTCGACGAGTGGGCCGTGCTGGGCTGCACGGGCTGGCACTCCCGGGACACCTTCCCCCTCTTCACCCGCCTGGAGAGCAATGACGCACCCGGTGACCACCACGGCCGCACCGGCCCGGTCACCCTGCGCACCGTTCCGCCGCACGACCCCTGCGGGGTGGCCCTGCTGGAGGCGTGCGCGGCGTCCGGCATCCCCACCACGCCGTTCAACACCGGCCGGACCGTCGTCCGCGGCGCCAACTGGTTCCAGATCAACTGCCGCCCCGACGGCACCCGTTCCTCGTCCTCGGTGTCCTACCTCCACCCCGTCATGGGCACCCGCCGCAATCTCGACGTACGCACCGGCCTCCAGGCCAAGCGCCTGACCTTCGACGCCACCCGCCGCTGCACCGGCGTGGACTACCTGGCCCCCGACCTGATCCGCACCCACGGCGTACGCGCCCGCCGCGAGGTCATCGTCTCCTGCGGCGCCATCGACACCCCGAAGCTGCTGATGCTCTCCGGCATCGGCCCGGCCGACCACCTCCGCGACGTCGGCGTGGACGTCCTGCTCGACTCCCCCGGTGTCGGCGCGAACCTCCAGGACCACCCGGAGGGCGTGATCATGTGGGAGGCCAAGCAGCCGATGGTCACGTCGTCGACGCAGTGGTGGGAGATCGGCATCTTCGCCGACACCGAGCCGGGCCTGGACCGCCCGGACCTGATGTTCCACTACGGCTCCGTGCCGTTCGACCTGAACACCTACCGCCGCGGCTACCCCACCTCGGAGAACGCCTTCTGCCTCACCCCGAACGTCACCCGCGCCCGCTCCCTGGGCACCGTGCGCCTGCGCACCCGGGACTTCCGCGACAAGCCCAGGGTCGATCCGCGCTACTTCACCCACGAGCACGACGTCCGGGTGATGCTCCACGGCCTGCGGCTGGCCCGCGAGATCGTCGCCCAGGCCCCGATGGCCGACTGGGCCGGCCCGGAACTCGCACCGGGCCCCTCCGCCCGCTCCGACGAGGAACTGCTGGACTACGTCCGCGCCACCCACAACACCGTCTACCACCCCGCCTGCACGGTCCACATGGGCGCCCCCGACGACCCGGCCGCCCCACTCGACCCGGAACTGCGCGTCAAGGGCGTCAGCGGTCTACGCGTGGCCGACGGCTCGGCCATGCCGTTCCTGCCGGCCGTGAACCCGTGCATCACCACGATGATGATCGGCGAGAAATGCGCCGACCTGATCCGCGCCACATGACCGCCCCCGCGCCCGCCAGGCCCACCCCTTGCGCGCACATCAAAGACCTACGAGGTGGGCTCCCTTCGCCGGCATTGTCCGGATCAGGTGCTTGGGGGTCGCCGTCCGGTCCGCATGACCTTTCAGCCTCTCAGCCCGACCTTCACTCACGTCCTCGGCGAGAACCGAAGTCCCCGTTGCGAGGTCCGCTCCAATCGGACTCCCTCGCTCGCCCCGTAGGCCGGTCTTCAGGATACTCCCGACCAAAGGGGATGGAATAGCCCTGGAGTGGCTTTTTCAGATAATTTCCGACATCTCCCGCGACCGCCCCCCGACGCACCCCCCACGCCCCCAGACATACAGAAAACCCCTGGTCAACCAGGGGTTTCCAGGGGTTCTCATGTGGTGTCCGAGGGGGGACTTGAACCCCCACGCCCGATAAAGGGCACTAGCACCTCAAGCTAGCGCGTCTGCCATTCCGCCACCCGGACTAGGTGTGATCTTCGCGGGGCGTTTCCCGCGGCGACGTGGACAACCATATCAAGGTTTCAGAGTGCCTTGCGCTGCGCTGGGCTCTCCCCCCACGTACCTGACTTTCCCGCCGCGGGGCTCCCCGCCGTTGCCGCTTTGCGGCGCCGCGTAGGTACCTGGCCGTCCCGCCGCGGGGCTTGCTCGCCGTTGCGCGCTTCGCGGCGCCCCGTACGTAGCCGTCTTTCCCGCCGCGGGTGGTCTCGCCGTTGCGCCTGCGGCGGGCTGGGTGGGTTGTGGGTGCGGTGACGGACCTCCGGGGCCGGTTGTGTGGACTGCTGACGCTTTACGTCCACACAACCGGCCCCACCCGCCCCTCCCCACCCCGTGGGGGTGG
>NZ_JBEZMM010000033.1:0-88488 GCF_040652715.1 Streptomyces sp. NPDC048196
CGCCGCAGAGCGCGCAACGGCGAGACGACCCGCGGCGCAGCAGACAGGTACGTGCGGGGCGCCGCAAGCGCACAACGGCAAGCCCCGCGGCGGGACGGCCAGGTACGTGGGAATCAAGCAGCCCGCAGTGCCCTCGCCAGGCCGGAGAAGAAGCGGCTGTGGGCGAGGCGGCTGCACGGCGCTTCCGGGTTCCAGGGCAGGAGGCGTACGTGCGCCTCCAGTGCGCGCCAGTGGGCGTCGGCGCGCAGGGTCTCGGGGCGCGCCGCGTTGGAACGGGCGTCGATGAGGATGATGTCGGGGGCCAGTCCGGCCGCCTCCGCCCAGCCGACCGTGGACCAGTTGATGCCCGCGCCGGCGGGCGGTTCCACCAGGTTCACGCCGTGCTCGGCGAGTGCGCGCAGGTCCGGCCAGGAACTGGGGCGGGCCAGATGGACCCGTTCGGGGCCGGCGGGTGACAGGGCCAGGACCCGGGGGCGGACCGGGCCGCCGGCCGCCTGCCGCAGGGCGTCCTCCGCGGCGTCCAACTCCCGTGCCATGCCCAGTGGTTCGCCCAGACCGAGGGAGCCGGCCAGTGCCGCGAAGCGTTCGCGGACCTCGGCCAGGCTGCGGCCCGGGCCCACCGCGACGGTGGCGACCGGTACGTGTGCCTCCAGTTCCAGCGCGGTCTTCTGCTCCAGGCCGTAGAGCTGCTCGCCGTCGTACGTCACCGCCACCACGAGGTCCGGCTCGGCCTCCAGCAGCGCGTCGGGGTGCAGCGCGGCGCCCGCGCCCAGATAGGGGATCTCCGCCAGCGGCAGCTCACCGCCCTTGGCGGGGTCGGGGACGGCGCCGTCGTGCTGCGACCCGAACAGGCCCACCGGGCGTATGCCGTGGTCCCACAGGGTCGCCCCGGCCTGTATGTACGTCACCAGCCGTGCCGGCCGTTGTCCGGCCACCACCAGGCGCCCCCGGTCGTCGGAGAACTCCCACGGTGTGCGCTGCTCCATGACCTGCCGCCTTTTCAGTGTCGTCCGCCATGAGGTGCGCCGCTCGCGAGGATTGCCCGCCGGCGTCGGCGGATACCTGCCCATCGCGCCACTTCCGCACCCCTCCGCGCCCGCTGCGGCCCGTCGTGAACCGACCGGCTGATCGCCGGCGCAACACGAACCCGGCACGCTGATCGAGCGTCACGGTATTGCCACGGATGGTGACATGCTTCTACGGTGTCTCCTTCTCGAGCGGAATCTACGGGTGTAGACCGGGCATGACATGGCGTCAGGCAGGCACGGGTGGACAGGCAGGGAGCTGACATGGTGAGCCGTACGGTCGTCCGGGGCGGACTGGTGATCACCGCCGCCGATGAGATCCACGCCGATGTCCTGGTGGAGGACGGGCGGATCGCCGCCCTAGCAGCCCATGGCAGTCCGACCGCCGACAGCTGGGCGGCCGCCGCCGACCGCACCCTGGACGCCACCGGCAAGTACGTCATCCCGGGCGGTGTCGATGCCCACACCCACCTTGACTTCCCGTTCGGCGGGACGGCTTCCTCCGACACCTTCGAGACCGGTACCCGCGCGGCGGCCTGGGGCGGCACCACCACCATCGTCGACTTCGCCGTCCAGTCCCGCGGCGCCTCGCTGCGCGCCGGTCTGGACACCTGGCACGCCAAGTCCGACGCCCAGTGCGCGATCGACTACGCGTTCCACATGATCCTCTCCGACGTCAACGAGCACACCCTCAAGGAGATGGACCTCCTGGTGGCCGAGGGCGTCACCTCGTTCAAGCTCTTCACCGCCTACCCGGGCGTCTTCTACAGCGACGACGGGCAGATCCTGCGCGCCATGCAGCGCTGCGCCGACAACGGTGGGCTGGTGATGATGCACGCCGAGAACGGCATCGCCATCGACGTGCTGGCCGAACAGGCGCTGGCCGCCGGCCGCACCGACCCGCGCTACCACGGCGAGGTCCGGCACGTCCTGCTGGAGGCCGAGGCCACCCACCGCACCATCCAGCTCGCCCGGGTCGCCGGCGCCCCGCTCTACGTCGTCCACGTCTCCGCCGAGGAGGCCGTCGCCGAGATCACCCAGGCCCGCGACAAGGGGCTGAACGTCTTCGGCGAGACCTGCCCGCAGTACCTGTTCCTGTCCACCGACAACCTCGCCGAGCCGGATTTCGAGGGCGCCAAGTACGTCTGTTCCACGCCGCTGCGGCCGCGCGAGCACCAGGCGGCGCTCTGGCGGGGCTTGCGCACCAACGACCTCCAAGTGGTCTCCACCGACCACTGCCCGTTCTGCTTCAAGGGCCAGAAGGAGCTCGGCCGCGGCGACTTCACCAAGATCCCCAACGGGATGCCGGGCATCGAGAACCGGATGGACCTCCTCCACCAGGGCGTCGTCGAGGGCCGGATCAGCCGCCGCCGCTGGATCGAGATCGCCTGCGCCACCCCGGCCCGGATGTTCGGCCTCTACCCGAAGAAGGGCACCATCGCCCCCGGTGCCGACGCCGACCTCGTCATCTACGACCCCGCGGCCGAGCAGACGGTCTCCGCCCGGACCCACCACATGAACGTCGACTACTCGGCCTACGAGGGCAAGCAGCTCACCGGCCGGGTCGAGACGGTCCTCTCGCGCGGCGAACTCGTCATCGACCGCCGGGAGTTCACCGGACACGCGGGCCACGGCCAGTACATCCCGCGTGGCACCTGCCAGTACCTCATCTAAGGAGCGCCGCCGTGGACTTCGGAGTTGTCCTGCAGGCCGACCCGCCCTCCTCCGCCGTCGTGTCCCTGATGCGGCGCGCCGAGCGCAACGGCTTCCGCTACGGCTGGACCTTCGACTCGGTCGTCCTGTGGCAGGAACCGTTCGTCCTCTACAGCCGCATCCTGGAACACACCGACCGGCTGATCGTCGGCCCGATGGTCACCAACCCGTCCACCCGTGCCCCCGAGGTCACCGCCTCCACCTTCGCCACCCTCAACGAGATGTACGGCAACCGCACCGTCTGCGGCATCGGCCGCGGCGACTCCGCGATGCGGGTGGCCGGCCGGCGGCCCAACACCCTGGCCCGGCTGGGCGAGGCGATCGGCACCATCCGCGACCTGGCCGAGGGCCGCGAGGCCGACCTCGGCGGCGGCCACCGCGTCCGCATCCCGTGGATCCGGGGCGGCCGCCTCCCGGTCTGGATGGCCGCGTACGGCCCGAAGGCCCTGGCCATGGCGGGCCGGCTGGCCGACGGCTTCATCCTCCAGCTTGCCGATCCCTTCCTCACCGAGTGGATGATCAAGGCGGTACGCCAGGCCGCGATGGACGCCGGCCGCGACCCGGCCGCCGTCACGATCTGCGTCGCCGCCCCCGCCTACGTGGGCGAGGACCTCGACCACGCCCGCGAGCAGTGCCGCTGGTTCGGCGGCATGGTCGGCAACCACGTCGCCGACCTCGTCGCCCGCTACGGCGAGCACTCCGGCATGGTCCCCGACGAGCTGACCGACTACATCAAGTCCCGCACGGGCTACGACTACGCCCACCACGGCCGCGCCGACAACCCCGACACCGCCTTCGTCCCCGACGCCATCGTCGACCGCTTCTGCCTCCTCGGCCCACCCGCCGCCCACCGCGACAAGCTCCGCGCACTCCAGGCCCTGGGCGTCGACCAGTTCGCCGTCTACGCCATGCACGACGCCAAGGAAGCCACCCTCGACGCCTACGGCACGGACATCATCCCGGCATTCACCGAGGGGTAGCGGGGGATGGGAGGCGGCAGGGCACCCGGGGCGGCCACCTTGCCGTCCCGCCCCCCGGCCCTACTCCACCCCCTCCGCCAGCCCCGCCAGCAACCTGGGCAGGGCCGTTCCGATCGGCTCGCGGACGACCTCGTCGGCGAGCGGGTCGTACGGTGTCGGTTCGGCGTTGACGATGATCAGTCGCGCGCCGTGCTCCGCCGCGACGCCGGCGAGCGAGGCCGCCGGCTGGACCTGGAGTGTGGTCCCGACGGCGATGAAGACCTCGGCGGCCTTGGCCACGCCCAGCGCCGTCCCCAGCACCTGCGGATCCAGCCGCTCGCCGAACATCACCGTCGCCGACTTCAGGATCCCGCCGCACACCAGGCAGTCCGGATCGGGCTCACCGGCCGCCACCCGCGCCAGCGCGTCCGCCATCGAGGACCGCGCATGGCACCGCGTACACGTCACCGCCCGCACCGTCCCGTGCAGTTCCAGCACCTTGCGCTCAGGCACCCCGGCGAGCTGGTGCAGGCCGTCCACGTTCTGTGTGATCACCCGCACCGGCGTCCCGGACCGCTCCAGCAGTGCCACCGCCTCGTGCGCCGCGTTCGGCTTCGCCCGGAACGCCGGGCTCTCCCGCCGCATCTGCCACGACCGCCGCCGGACCTCCGGGTCGCTCATGTACGCGTCATACGTCACGAGCTTCTCGGCCTCCGGATCCCGCCGCCACAGCCCGTTCGGCCCCCGGTAATCAGGAATCCCCGAGTCCGTGGAAATCCCCGCCCCGCTCAGGATCCCCACGAGCACCCGCCGCGTCCGGCCCCCGCCCCCTGCACCACTACTGCTCATGGGGCCGAGGGTACGCAGCGGGGGTGGCCGTCGGCGAGGGAATTGGGCCTGGGGCGGGGGTGTTCCGGGTGCCGACATGGGGAGAGAGTGGGCGGGTACGGATCGAGGGCGTCGGCGTGGGTGGGCTCTGGGCGGGAGTGGGGCGGAGCGGGGCCGCGGGGCGTGGGAGAGATGAGGAGTTGCGGCGACGTGTTCAGCACCCGGCCCACCCTTCAGGGCACCTTCGGGATGGTCTCCAGTACGCACTGGCTGGCCTCGCAGTCGGCGATGGCGGTGCTGGAGGACGGGGGCAACGCCTTCGACGCGGCGGTGGCGGCCGGGTTCGTGCTCCAGGTGGTCGAGCCGCATCTGAACGGGCCCGCGGGCGAGGTGCCGATCCTGCTGGCGCCCGCCGGCGGGCCGGTGCGCGTGCTGTGCGGGCAGGGACCGGCACCGGCCGGCGCGAGCGTGGCGCACTACACCTCGCTGGGGCTGGCGCTCGTTCCGGGCACCGGGCCGCTCGCCGCCGCCGTCCCCGGGGCCTTCGACGCCTGGATGCTGCTGCTCCGCGACCACGGCACCAAGTCGCTCGCCGAGGTCCTGCGGTACGCCATCGGCTACGCCGAGCACGGGCACCCCGCCGTCGAGCGGATCGGCCGGACCGTCGAGACCGTCCGGGAACTCTTCGAGACGGAGTGGACGTCGTCCGCCGAGATCTACCTGCCCGGCGGGACGGCGCCCGCCCCGGGCGGACTGCTGAGGAACCGCCCGCTGGCCGCCACCTGGCGGCGGCTCCTCGCGGAGGCCGAGGCCGCCTCGGCCGGGCGCGAGGCGCAGATCGAGGCGGCCCGCCGTATCTGGCGCGAGGGCTTCATCGGCGCGGCGCTCGCCGACTTCGCGGCCCGCCCGGCCATGGACACCACCGGCGAACGGCACGCCGGCACCCTCACCGGTGACGACCTGGCCGCCTTCTCCGCCACGTACGAGGCGCCGGTCACCCATGACTGGAACGGCTGGACCGTGGCCAAGGCGGGCGGCTGGTCGCAGGGGCCCGCCTTCCTGCAGCAACTCGCCCTGCTGCCCGAGGAGTTGCCCGCCTACGGCAGCCCCGAGTACGTCCATCTGCTCATCGAGGGCTGCAAGCTGGCGATGGCGGACCGGGAAGCCTGGTACGGCGACGCGGACGAGGTGCCGCTTCGCGCCCTGCTCGGCGACGATTACAACGCCGCCCGCCGGGCGCTCATCGGCGAGCACGCCTCGTACGAGCTGCGGCCCGGCAGCCCGGACGGCCGTACCCCGCGGATCGGCGAGCACGCGACGGCGGTGGCGGCCGGTGACGACCGGTACGGCGGCCCGGCGGCTCCCGGGACCGAGAGCGGCCTCTCCGTGAGCGGCACGGGCGAGCCGACCGTAGGAGGCGGGGCGCCCGCGGACGTCGCGCCCGAGGTGGACCGCACCGGCGCCACCCGGGGCGACACCTGCCATCTCGACGTCGCCGACCGCTGGGGCAACCTCGTCTCGGCCACCCCGTCCGGCGGCTGGCTGCAGTCCAACCCCGTCGTCCCCGCCCTCGGCTTCCCGCTCGGCACCCGGTTGCAGATGGCCTGGCTGGAGGAGGGCCTGCCGAACTCGCTCACCCCGGGGCGCCGCCCCCGCACCACCCTCACCCCGTCCCTGGCGCTGCGTGACGGTGTGCCGGTGCTGGCCTTCGGCACACCGGGCGGCGACCAGCAGGACCAGTGGCAGCTGCATTTCTTCCTGGCGGTGGCACTGCGCCCAAAGGTCCGCGGGGGCCTCGACCTGCAGGGCGCCATCGACGCCCCGAACTGGCACAACGACTCCTTCCCGGGGTCCTTCTTCCCGCGCGGGATGCGGCCGGGCAGCGTGACCGTGGAATCCCGGATCGGCACGGCGACCATCGAGGCGCTGCGCCGGCGTGGCCATCTGGTCACGGTGGGCGACGCATGGTCCGAGGGGCGGCTGTGCGCGGTGGCGCGGGACCCGGAGACCGGGGTGCTGTCCGCGGCGGCGAATCCGCGCGGGATGCAGGGGTACGCGGTCGGGCGTTGAGCCCGGCACCTGGCCGTACACCCGGCGGCACCCGGAGTTCATCTTGCGGCCGGCTGCTGTGTCAGTGGCTCATGGTTCGATGGACACATGATCGAAGCACTTCGTACCCAAGAACCGGGAGACACCACGAACATCACCGATGCCGCTGCCGTCACGAACGTCACCGATGTCACCGATACCGAGGTGACCGAGCCCGAGGTCACCGGTGTCGCCGATGCGGCAGGCGCCCCCATGGCCCTCTCGCCGGACCTGTCCGGGCTGGACCTGGCGGCCGTCGACGCCGCCATCCGCCGTGCCGCGGCCGACGAGATCATGCCCCGCTTCCGGCAGCTCGCCGTCGAGGACATCGTCGAGAAGAACGGCCCGCACGACCTCGTCACCATCGCCGACCGGCGCGCCGAGGAGCACCTGGCCGTCGCCCTGACCGCCCTGCTGCCCGGCTCCCTGGTGGTCGGCGAGGAAGCGGTGCACGCCGACCCCGTCGTGCTCGACGCGCTGCACGGCGACGCACCCGTCTGGATCGTCGACCCGGTCGACGGCACCCGCCAGTTCGTCCACGGTGACCCCGGCTTCGCCACCCTCGTCGCGCTCGCCCACCGCGGAGAGGTGCTCGCCTCCTGGACGTACGCCCCCGCGCTCGGCCTGATGGCCGTCGCCCGCCGCGGCGCCGGCGCCGAGCTGAACGGCGTGCCGCTGCGCACCGGCAGCCCCGCCCCCGACGCGATCCTGGACGTGGCGACGTCCCACCACGACTTCACCGACAACGACCAGAAGCGGGTGCTGGCCGCCCTCGACACCGGCGGGATCGCCCCCCGGCCCTGCGGTTCGGCCGGCCTGGAGTATCTGCACATAGCCCGCGGTGACCTCGACGCCACGGCCTTCAGCTGGGAGAACCCCTGGGACCACGCCGCCGGCCTGCTGCTGGTCCACGAGGCGGGCGGCGCCAGCGGTACGGTCACCGGCCGGCCGTTCCGGATAACCGGCGGCAATGCGCTGCCCTTCACCGCCGCCCGGGACGCCGAAACCGCGCGGCGTATCCTCGGACTGCTGGCAGCCGCCAACTGATCCTCACCGACGAGGGTCGGACGTGAGGGGAGTGGCGCAGGTGCCGAGGATGCTCGATGCCGTCGTGATCGGGGCAGGACCCAACGGCCTGACGGCGGCCGTCGAACTGGCCCGGCGGGGAATGTCCGTCGAGGTCTTCGAGGCCCGCGACACCATCGGCGGCGGCGCCCGTACGGAGGAGCTGACGCTCCCCGGTTTCCGCCACGACCCCTGCTCGGCGGTGCACCCGACCGGCGCCGGCTCGCCGGCCTTCATGAAGATGCCGCTGGACCGCTACGGCCTGGAATGGGTGCACCCCGAGCTGCCGATGGCGCACCCGTTCCCGGACGGTACGGCCGCGGTGCTCGCGCACTCCGTCGGCGAGACCGCGATGTCGTTCGGCCCGCGTGACGCCGGCGCGTACCGCCGGCTGGTGGCGCCGTTCATCGGCAGGTGGGACGCCATGGCGCAGGACTTCCTGCGGACGCAGTGGCTCGGGGTCCCCTCCGACCCGCTGACCTACGCCCGCTTCGGCCTGGTCGCCGCGCAGCCGGTCACCCTCCTCAACCGCCGCTTCCAGGGCGAGAAGGCCCGCGCCCTGATGGCCGGCCTCGCGGCGCACGCCATCTCGCCGCTCGGCGGGCTCGGGACGTCCGGCATCGCCCTGATGTTCGCGCTCGCCGCGCACGCCAACGGCTGGCCGGTGGCGCGCGGCGGCTCGCAGGCCATCTCCGATGCGCTGGCCGGGCTGCTGCGGGCGCACGGCGGGGCGGTGCACACCGACTTCGAGGTCAAGCGGCTGGACGACCTGCCGCCGGCCCGTGCGTACGTCTTCGACACCTCGCCGACCGCGCTGGCCCGGATCGCCGGCCTGGGCAACGCCTACCGCGACGTCACCTACGGCCCCGCCGTCTTCAAGGTCGATTACGCCATGGCGGAGCCGGTGCCGTGGACGGCCCCGGCCGCCCGCCGGGCCGGCACCGTCCACATCGGCCCCACCAGCAGCGAGATCGGCGCCGCGCTCAGCGCCGCCGTGCACGGCCAGGACCCCTCCGTCCCGTTCCTGATCACCGCGCAGCCCAGCCTGATCGACGACACCCGCGCCCCCGAGGGCAAGCACGTCTTCTGGGCGTACGGCCACGTCCCCAACGGCTGGGAGGGCGACGCCACGGAGCTCGTCGAGCGGCAGATCGAACGTTTCGCCCCCGGCTTCCGCGACCTCGTGCTCGCCCGCGCGGTCGCCGGCCCCCCGGAGATCGCCGCCCGCAACGCCAATTACGTCGGCGGCGACACGGCCACCGGCTCCGCGGCCGGCCTGCGCCTGCTCATCCGCCCCAAGCTCACCCGCGTCCCCTACGAGACCGCCCACCCCGCGGTCTTCCTCTGCTCCCAGGCAACCCCGCCCGGCCCGGGCGTCCACGGCATGTCGGGCCACTACGCCGCCAAGGCGGTCTGGCGTCGCCTGCGCGCGAACCGTCGCTGACCCGAGCGGCCCCGCGTCCTACGCTCGTCCCATGAGTTCCGACCGCGCCGCAGCCCGCGCTCCCCGCGTCACCCTCGTCCAGGGCGACCTCACCGAACAGGCCGTCGACGCCGTGGTGAACGCCGCCAACTCCTCACTGCTGGGCGGCGGGGGAGTGGACGGCGCCATCCACCGGCGCGGCGGCCCGGACATCCTGGCCGAGTGCCGCGCCCTGCGCGCCTCCCACTACGGCCGCGGCCTGCCCACCGGCCGGGCCGTCGCCACCACCGCCGGCCGACTGCCCGCCCGCTGGGTCATCCACACCGTCGGCCCGGTCCACTCCACGTCCGAGGACCGCAGCGACCTGCTGGCCTCCTGCCACCGCGAAGCGCTCCGGGTGGCCGACGAACTCGGCGCCCGCACGGTCGCCTTCCCGGCCATTTCCACCGGCGTCTACGGCTGGCCGATGGAGGACGCCGCGCGGATCGCGGTGGAGGCGGTGCGGGCAGCGGAAACGGCCGTCGAAGAGGTCCGGTTCGTCCTCTTCGACGAACGGGCGTATGCGGCGTTCGCGGCGCAGATGCGCTGACCGGGGGGAGAGGGCCGGAACGGCGGCCTCCGACGGGTGCCTTGCACGGCAGCAAGAGTGCCTCACATGCACCGCATTGCCGGTATTTTCCGTGTTGCACGTTTGTGACCTTCTGGGGTGGCGTCGTCCCGCGTCGCGGTCGTAGCGTGGCGGGGAAAGAGCACGACCGCCCCGCGGGAACGCCGGCCCCCGACCGAGTGCCGGGCCCCGCGTCGCAGCCGGTGCGTACGCATACGAAGCGGTTGAGGAGCGGGTATGCGAGCTCAGCGCGCGAAAACAGCATCTCTGGTCTGTGCCGGGGCGGCACTCGCGGTGGCCGGCGTATCGGCGCCGGTCTCCGCCTCGTCGGCACCACGAACGCGGCCCGGTGCGGCGGTCGTCGACTGCGCCGAGAATCCACAGGTCCGCCCGGGCACCTTCATGCTCGCGTGCGGCGACGGCAACAACGTCCTTACGTCGCTTCGCTGGTCGCGCTGGCAGCCGCAGTCGGCGGTGGCCGAGGGCCGGGACATGGTCAACGACTGCCGGCCCTACTGCGCGGCGGGCCACTTCCACAGCTACCGCGTCCGGGTGCGCCTCGACGCACCGCAGCACCGCCCCGGCCACCCCGGCCAGTGGCACTACACCCGGATCACCCTGACCTACCCCGCCGACCGGCCGGCGGACACACCACGCGTTGTCACCGCCCGTCTCTGGAACTGACGACACGTCATATTCTGCTGTGTGGCGGGCTTTGCTGCCGCTGTCTGACGGGCTCTCCTGCCGCATCCGGCGCAGCCGGTCCTCCTCCTTGGCCTCAACTGGCCGATAGCAAGCGCTACTTGTCGGTAGGTAGAGGGCATGTCAATCCCGTGCTCCGTGCGTAATCGAGGCCCGTGCGGCCAAGACATGCCGCCGTGTCACAGCATTCTCTTGTCGCCCGGCTGCTCCGGCGGGCGGCCATGGCCGCGGCCGTCACGGCCGCCACCCGCACCAGCAAGGCGGTCGATCACGAACTGGGGCTCGCATACCGTCCTTGCCCGTGCGGAGGTGGCCACCGCGGCGTGATCCGTCGCACTGGGACGGGGTATGAGGCCAACTCCCCTCGCCGTGAACGCAATTGGGTAGGCCACCCATGCAGGGTGCCGCTAAGCCGAGGCCGTTCCGCAGGGTCCGATAGCGTGACGCCATGCGCCCTTTGAGCGACAGTTATCCGCCCATCGAGCCGTACGACGCCGGGATGCTCGACGTCGGTGACGGCAACCGCGTGTACTGGGAGGTGTGCGGCAACCCACGGGGGAAGCCCGCACTGGTCGTCCACGGCGGGCCGGGTTCGGGGTGTACGGCCCGGGCGCGCCGGTACTTCGACCCGGACCGCTATCGGGTGGTGCTCTTCGACCAGCGCGGATGCGGGCGTTCCACCCCACACGCCGGCGACCCCGCGACGGACCTGCGGCACAACACCACCCCGCATCTGCTCGCCGACATGGAACGGCTCCGCCGGCACCTGGGCATCGAGCGCTGGCTGATGTTCGGCGGGTCATGGGGCTCCACGCTGATCCTGGCGTACGCGCAACAGCACCCCGAGCGCGTTTCGGAGATCGTCATCCCGGGCGTCACCACGACCCGGCGCTCGGAGATCGACTGGTTGTACCGGGGGGTCGGCCGCTTCTTCCCCGAGGCGTGGGAACGCTTCCGGGACGGGGCGGCGCGGGGTGCGCAGCGCGCGGACGGGACGGATGGTGCGCATGCTGCTGGGGCTGGGGCTGGGGCTGGGGCTGGGGACGGGGACCTGGTCGCGGCGTATGCGCGGCTGATGGACGATCCCGATCCCGCCGTACGGCAGCGGGCCGCCGCGGACTGGTGTGCCTGGGAGGACGCGGTGCTCTCCATGGAGCCGCACGGCTCCGCCCACCCCTACGGGGACCGGCCGTCGACGGCGCGACTGGCGCTGGTCCGGATCTGCGCGCACTACTTCTCGCACGGTGCGTGGTTGGAGGAGGGCGTCCTGCTGCGCGGGGCCGGGCGACTCATGGGCATCCCCGGGGTGCTCATCCACGGCCGCCAGGACCTGAGCAGTCCGCTCGCCACCGCCTGGGAGCTGTCCCGTACCTGGTCCGACGCCCGGCTGATCGTGATCGACGACGCCGGGCACAAGGGGAGCGGTCGGACCCGCGCCGAGGTGATCGCGGCGCTGGACCGGTTCGCGCGGTGAGGTGCGGTCGCTTCGTGAGGTGAGCTGCGATCGCCGCGCGAGGTGAGGTGCGATCACCCCGGGCGGTAAGCAGGAGGAGCCGGACGAGCCGGAGGAGCAGGATGAGCCGGAGGAGCCGCCGGCACGAGTCCCGCGTACCGGCGCCCCGTCCGCCGAGACGAAGCGATGCGATCTGCGCCGGACCTGGTAGCCCGACGTTGATGTCGGATTTCCGCCAGCCCCGGCCGCCCTCGGTGCGGAATCCTGGAGGCATGCACACCGACACCGAGCGCTGTGTGCGCGCCGTGCAGTCCAAGGACGCCCGCTTCGACGGGTGGTTCTACACGGCCGTGCTCACGACCCGCATCTACTGCCGGCCCAGCTGTCCCGTGGTGCCGCCCAAGCCCCGGAACATGCGCTTCTACCCGAGCGCGGCCGCGGCGCAGCAGGCCGGTTTCCGGGCCTGCAAACGGTGCCGGCCGGACGCCAGCCCGGGGTCGCCGCAGTGGGACGAGCGGGCCGACCTCGTCGCCCGCGCCATGCGGCTGATCGCCGACGGCATCGTCGACCGCGAGGGCGTCCCCGGCCTCGCGTCCCGGCTCGGGTACAGCACCCGGCAGATCGAACGCCAGCTGCTCGCCGAACTCGGGGCCGGGCCCCTCGCCCTGGCCCGGGCCCAGCGGGCGCAGACCGCCCGGCTGCTGGTGGAGACGACGCAGCTGCCGATGGCCGAGGTCGCCTTCGCCGCGGGGTTCGCCAGCATCCGCAGCTTCAACGAGACGGTCCGGGAGGTCTTCGCGCTCGCACCGACCGAACTGCGGCAGCGCGCCCGGCCGGACCGCCGGACAGTCGTCCCGGGCACGCTCGCGCTGCGGCTGCCGTTCCGCCGGCCGCTCAACCCCGACAACCTCTTCGGGCACCTCGCCGCCACCGCCGTACCGGGAGTCGAGGAGTGGCGCGACGGCGCCTACCGCCGCACCCTGCGCCTCCCCTACGGGCACGGCATCGTCGCCCTCGCCCCCCGCCCCGACCACATCGACTGCCGGCTCGCCCTCACCGACCTGCGCGACCTGGCCGGCGCCATCGCCCGCTGCCGCCGGCTGCTCGACCTCGACGCGGACCCGGAGGCCGTCGACGGGCTGCTGCGCGAGGACCCGGGGCTGGCCCCGTTGGTCGACAAGGCGCCCGGCCGCCGGGTCCCGCGGACCGTCGACGCCGATGAGTTCGCCGTCCGCGCGGTCCTCGGCCAGCAGGTCTCGACCGCGGCCGCCCGTACGCACGCCGGACGGCTGGTCCGCGCGCACGGCACCCCGGTCGAGGACCCGGGCGGCGGGCTGACCCACCTCTTCCCGCCCGCCACCGCGCTCGCCGGACTGGACCCGGAGGCGCTGGCCATGCCGCGGACCCGACGGGCCACCCTCCTCGGCGTCATCGGCGCGCTCGCCTCCGGGGAGCTGCAACTCGGGGTCGGCAGCGACCGCGAGGAGGCCCGTACCCGGCTCGCCGCGCTGCCCGGCGTCGGCCCCTGGACCGTCGAGTGCATCGCCATGCGCGCGCTCGGCGATCCGGACGCCTTCACCCCCACCGACCTCGGCCTGCGCCGCGCGGCCGCCGGTCTGGGCCTGCCGCACACCCCGGCCGCCCTCATCCGGCACTCCGCGATCTGGCGGCCCTGGCGCGCCTACGCCGTCCAGTACCTCTGGGCCACCGACGACCACCCCATCAACCACCTCCCCACGAACTGAGCCCGCTGCCATGACTGCCATGACCGTGCACGCCCCCGCGCCCGACGCGCCCCTCACCCACACCGTCCTCGACGACACCCCGGTGGGCCCGCTCACCCTCGTCGCCGCCGGCGACGCCCTCACCGGCCTCTACATGACCGACCAGCGCCACCGCCCGCCCCAGGAGACCTTCGGCGTGCCGGCGGACCCCGACGACCCGCCGTTCTCCGCGGCCGCCATCCAGCTCCGCGCGTACTTCCGCGGTGAGTTGACCACCTTCGACCTGCCGCTGTCGCTGCGCGGCACGCCCTTCCAGCGGCGCGTCTGGGCGGCGCTGTGCACGATCCCCTACGGGGAAACCCGGACGTACGGGCAACTCGCCGCACTGCTCGGCACGCCCGGCGCGGCCCGCGCGGTCGGCCTGGCCAACGGCCGCAACCCGGTCGGCATCATCGTCCCCTGCCACCGCGTGGTCGGCGCCGACGGCAGCCTGACCGGCTACGGCGGCGGCCTCGACCGCAAACGACGACTGCTGACCTTCGAACGGGCCAAGGAGGGCCTCTTCCCGGCAGCGGAGGGCCTCTTCCCGGAGGAGGGACTCTTCCCGGCGCAGGAGCGCGGCTGACGGGGCGGCGGCGGGCTGGGGAGGGGGAGGGCGGGGCTCGGGGCCCTAGGGGCGGTCGAACAGATCCCGTAGGGGACGCGGACGCCCCTTGCGGGCCACAACGCGGTGGGGGTGCGGCGAATTCCCGTGGCGGGGCAGCGAGTTGAGCGCGAGGACGCTGCCGCATCCGTGGGTCTCCGGTGCCCTGGTGCCGCAGAGGTGTGTCGGCGGTGTTCCGGTGCAGCACTGGTGTGTCCACGGCGCCCCGGTGCTGCACCGGGGTTGGCGGTGTTCCGGTACCGCACCGGGGGGACGGGGCGTGCGGAGAATTCCCATGGCGCAGGCGCGAGTTGAGGGCGAGGACGCTGCCCCAGCCGTGGGTCTCCGGTGGTCTGGTGCCGCACCGGTGGGTCGGTGGTGTTCCGATGCCGCACCGGTGGGGTGAAGAGGGCTGCGGCGAATGCCCGTGGCACGGGCGCGAGTTGAGGGCGAGGACCCTGCCGCACCCCCCGCCTCTCCCGCCCCCGGCGCCGCACCGGTGTGTGCACGGTGGCCCGGTGCCACACCAATGGTTCGACGGTGTTCCGGTGCCGCCCTGGTGTGGCCACGGTGCTCCGGCGGCGCCTACGGCGTGCCCGGTGGGCGGAGTCCGTTGAGCAGGGCGCGGACGGTTTCGGTGGCGAAGTCCTGCTCGTCTTCGGGGAGCAGGGCGCCGGCGGGTGCCTTGGCGTCGAAGAACAGGTCGAGGAAGGCGCGGTGGAAGCAGGCGCCGATGAGCAGCGTGGCGGCCGCGTGCGGGTCGATGCCGGGGGCGATCCGGCCGAGCTTCTGCTCGGCCGTCAGGTAGGCGGCCAGGTGCTGGACGGCGTTCTGCGGCCCGTCGGTGCCCAGTTCGTCCAGCTTGCGCCGGTGGGTGTCCAGCAGCTCGGGGCTGGCGAAGAGCGAGCCGGCGATCGGGAACGAGCGCCGGTAGAAGCGCAGGGCCGTCAGCGCCACCTCCTCCAGATGCCGGGCCGGCCCGCCCTCGTCACCGACGGCGTCCGGCAGCCGGCGCAGCGCGTCCGAGAACCGCGGTGCGCGCTCGTGCAGCACCCGCACGAAGATCTCTTCCTTGTTGCGGAAGTGCTTGTAGAGCGCCGCCTCGGAGCAGCCGGCCTCCCGGGCGATCTGCTTCGTCGTCGTACGGGTCAGGCCCACGCTCGTCATCAGCGCGGCGGCGGCGTCGAGGATGCGGGAGCGCGTCAGCGCGCCTCCGGTCAGGGGAGCGGCGGCGTCGGAGGTCATGGGCAGAGCCTACCTTGACAGGTGGGTGAATACTCACTCACCCTGGTTGGTGAGTGCTCACTCACCTTGCTCAACCCGCTCCATCCTGGCCGGGCGAAGTGGGCGTTCGTCCTGCTCGTTCCGGTTCTCCGCTCGTTCCGCGGCCCAGCTCGTCCCGGGAGGGACCATGAAACTCACCATCCTCGGCGCGTCCGGTGGCGTCGGCCGGCAGCTCGTCACCCACGCCCTGGCCGACGGCCACGAGGTGACCGCCGCGCTGCGCAGCCCGGAGAAGCTGACCGAGCGCCATGAGCGGCTGACGGTCGTCCGCACCGACCCGTTGGACCCCGCCTCCGTCAAGACCGTGGTCGACGGCGCCGACGCGGTGCTCTCCGGCATGGGCCAGGCCGGCCGGCACGATCCGCTGCGCCCGGCGTCCACCTCGGCCCGGGCCGTGGTCGAGGCGATGACCGCCACCGGCGTACGGCGGCTCCTGGTGGTCAGCGCGGGCCCGCTCAACCGCACCGGCGCCGGCCAGCCGTTCCTCAGCCACCGGGTGTTCGGGCCGCTGCTGTGGGCGGCCCTCAAGGAGGTCTACACCGACCTGACCCGGATGGAGGCGGTACTGCGTGACAGTGGCCTCGACTGGACCGCGGTTCGCCCGCCCCGCCTGCTCGACCGCCCCGGCGAGGGCCGCTACCGCCATGCCGTCGAGGCCGGACCGGCCGGTTCCGTCATCGCCCGCGCCGACGTGGCCCGAGCCATGCTCGACTTCGTCACCGACCCCCGCACCTACGGCCACGCGGTCGGCGTCAGCCGCTGACCGCGGACCCGCTACGGCGGACCGTCACCCCCGAAGACGGTGCGGCGACCACACACGAAGACGGTACGGCGATCACGACGCCCAGCTCACCCACGCCCCAGGCGCACGGCACACCCCCGCCTCGAAAACGCCGCGCCTCACCCCCGCCCCGCTCACGCGCCCCCCGAAAACGCCGCCCCGACCAGCCCGCGGCTCAACCGCGCCCAGCGCCTCACCCGCGCCCCGCTCACCCGTCCCCCAAAGACGCCGCCCCGACCACGTCCCGGACCTCGTTCACCAGTCGCTCCGCCTCCGCCAGCGAGCCCCGCAGCTCGTCTCCCGTATGGCCGAGGCGGGCGAGCAGGGCGGTGGCACGGGGGGCGAAATCGGGTGGGGTGTCGGGCAGGGCCGTGGCGGCGGCGAGGGCGCCCTTTTCGTTGAGGCACCAGGCGCCGTGGTGGGCGTACAGGGCCTGGACGAGCTGGCCGACGGCCCGGGACAGACACAGGGCCGCGTGCAGCACGTCCTGCGCCGCGGACGACTTGCCCGCCATCGCCACCGAGAAGCCGGCGTCCCAGACCGCCGTGCCGGTCAGGGACGTACGCATCGCGGGAGGATAGGCGCGGGTCTCCTCCTTGAGGCCGGACAGCTCCCCGTCGGTGTCGGCGAGCACCCGGCCCAGTGCCACTTCGCCCGGGTACGCGGGCGACCAGAACCCGAGCGGATGACCGGCCTGCATCCCGGTCTCGAAGCGGCCCGCCCGGCAGTCCTCCCAGACCCGCCGCACCCGGTCGAGGTCGCGCAGGATCCAGTCCACATGGCGGCCGTCGGGCAGTACGAGCCATGCCCCGCCGTTCACCCACGGCCCCCAGGCCCCCGGCCCGAAGACCTCGACCGGCCCGCCGGTCACCTCGGCGGCCAGCGCCTCCAGCGCCTTCAGATCCGGCTCGCCCCGGTAATACACCCCCAGGTCCCAGTCGGAGTCCGCCCGGTGCGTCCCCCGCGCCCGGCTCCCGCCGAGCATCACCCCGACGACTCCCGGCACCTGCGCGATCCTGGCGGCGATCTCTTCCATGCCGGCCACCCTAGGTTCCCTGGTGGCCGGCGATCACGTCATTTTCGGGCGGCGAACGCTCCCGCGGGCGGGACGCCGTCCTCCAGTTCCGCCGGGCCGCCGCCGTCCGCGAGGGCCTTCAGAGCGGCGCCGATGCGCAGGGCCATCTCCTGGCTGACCAGGGTCCGGGCCTCCTCCCAGTCGACCAGGCGCCAGGACAGCAGCTCCTCCTCCTGGAGCCGGATCGCCGCGAACCGGTCCGCGTCCAGCACCCCGCCGTCGAAGAGGTACGACACCAGCGGCGGCCGCCCCTGCCCGCGGACCCAGTCGACCGCCAAAAGCGGGCCCAGCTCGACGTCCAGACCGATCTCCTCGGCGGTCTCGCGGCGGGCGGCCTGGCGCGGCGACTCGCCGTCGTCCGACTCGACGGTGCCGCCCGGCAGGATCCAGGTGTCGCGGTAGTTGGGCTCCACGAGCAGGATGCGGCCCTGCGCGTCACGGAGGAGGGCGCCGGCGCCCGCGAGCACGCGGGGCAGGCCGGCGATGTAGGTGGCGTAGTCCAAGGTCGTCACGGGCGCGAGCCTAGAGCCTGCCCGGGGGATCTTCGAGGCGCATTCCGGGGCGCTCGAAGCGTCCGCGTACCGGAGTGCCCTGTTCGCGGCGCCGCGCGCCGGATAAGGTCACAGCGGCGCGACTGCCAGTTCGAAAGCAAGGGGAAACACGGTGGCGGACGCAGCAAGGACACACACAGCACATGTGCTGATCGCCGCGGACAAGTTCAAGGGTTCGCTCACGGCCGTCGAGGTCGCCGAGCACGTCACGGCCGGTCTGCGGCGCGTGGTCCCCGGTCTGGACGTGGCGGCCGTTCCGGTCGCGGACGGCGGTGACGGGACCGTCGCCGCGGCGCTCGCGGCCGGCTTCACCCGCCACGAAGCGCGGGTCACCGGCCCCACCGGCACCCCGGTGACGGCCACCTTCGCGCTGCGCGAGGACGGCACCGCAGTGGTGGAGATGGCGGAGGCGTCCGGCCTCCAGCACCTCCCCGAGGGCGTCTTCGCGCCCCTGACGGCGACCACGTACGGCACCGGTGAACTACTGCTCGCGGCGCTGGACGCGGGCGCGACCACGATCGTCTTCGGCGTCGGCGGCAGCGCCACGACCGACGGCGGCGCGGGCATGCTCGCGGCGCTGGGCGCCCGGTTCCTGGACGCGGACGGCAATCCGGTGGCCCCCGGTGGCGGGCCGCTGCGCGAGCTGGCCACGGCCGACCTGTCGGGCCTGGACCCCCGGCTGGCCGCGACGGAGGTCGTGCTCGCCAGCGACGTGGACAATCCGCTCACCGGCCCCAAGGGCGCCCCGGCGGTCTACGGCCCGCAGAAGGGCGCGAGCGAGCAGGACGTCGCCACGCTGGACGCGGCGCTGGCGCACTACGCCCAGGTGCTGGAGCGGGCGGTCGGCCCGAAGGCCGCCGAGTACGCGCTGGCGCCCGGCGCGGGCGCGGCCGGCGGGATCGGCTACGGCGCGCTGGTCGGTCTGGACGCGACGTTCCGGGCCGGTATCGACGTGATGCTGGAGGTGCTCGGCTTCGCGCCGGCGCTGGCCCGCGCCACGTTCGTGATCACCGGCGAGGGCTCGCTGGACGAGCAGACCCTGCACGGCAAGGCCCCGGCCGGTGTCGCCGCCGCGGCCCGGGCGGCGGGCCTGGACGTGGTCGCGGTCTGCGGCCGGCTCCGGCTGCCGCCGGAGGCCCTCACCCGGGCCGGTATCCAGCGTGCGTACGCGCTGACCGACCTGGAGTCCGACCCGGCCCGCTGCATGGCCGAGGCGGGCCCGCTGCTGGAGCGGGCGGCGGAGAACCTCGCCCGCGACTTCCTGGTCTGACCGCGGAGCGGAAGAACGCCGGGAGCCCCGGGCGAATGATTCGCCCGGGGCTCCCGGCGTTCTGTGCGAAGGTGCCGCCCCCGCTAGGGGAGCTGCGCGGCCCGCGACTCGGCGCGGGACTCACGGCGGTTGTCGCGGAAGGTGTTGACCCGGCGGGCCGTGGCGAACACCGGGATCATGGCGCCCAGCACGATCTGCAGCGAGCAGCCGGTCTGCAGCAGCAGCTGGCCGCCGGGCGCGTCCAGCGCCCAGGCCGCGAGCATGCCCATGCTGAGCACGATCCAGCTGAGCATCGCCACCGCGAGCCGGCCCCGCGGCTTGGGGTACTCGACCCGGCTCACCATCAGCCAGGCCACCCCGATGATCGCCAGCAGCGTCGGCAGGAACGGCAGCTCCAGCAGCACGATGGCGACGACGGTCAGCGCGCCGAACGGGCTCGGCATGCCCTGGAAGATGCCGTCACGCAGGGTGACGCAGGAGAAGCGCGCGAGCCGCAGCACCACCGCCAGCAGCACCACCACCGCCGCGACGACCGACACCCGCTGGTGCGCGTCCTGGGCGACCATGCCCCAGGTCACGACGAAGTACGCGGGCGCCAGTCCGAAGCTGATCAGGTCGGAGAGGTTGTCCAGCTCGGCCCCCATCGCCGAGGCCCGCAGCTTGCGCGCCACCAGCCCGTCGAAGAGGTCGAAGACCGACGCGAACAGCATCAGGATCACGGCCATGGCCGCGCTGTGCCGGGCCATTCCGCCGTCCTCGGTCCCCGTGAGGTGCGGGATGAGGACGCCGGTGGTGGTGAAGTACACCGCCATGAAGCCGCAGATGGCGTTGCCGAGGGTGAGGGTGTCCGCTATTGACAGCCGCGTCGACAGCGGCATGTCGTCCTCGTCCTCGTCCGTCTCGGGCGCCCAGCCCGCCTGCGTCTCAGGATCAATCACGGTCAAGACGTGTCACCCCCGCGGTGGTGGCCTGGCCGACCTCGACCGCGACCTCGACGCCCGCCGGGAGGTAGACGTCGACGCGCGAGCCGAAGCGGATCAGCCCGATCCGCTCGCCCTGCTCCACCTTGGTGCCCTGGGGCACGTAGGGGACGATGCGGCGGGCCACCGCGCCGGCGATCTGCACCATCTCGATGTCGCCGAGCTCGGTGTCGAAGTGCCAGACGACCCGCTCGTTGTTCTCGCTCTCCTTGTTGAACGCCGGAACGAACCCGCCGGGGATGTGCTCCACGGACGTCACCGTGCCGGCCAGCGGCGCGCGGTTGACGTGGACGTTCAGCGGGCTCATGAAGATCGCGACGCGGGTGCGCCCGTCCTTCCACGGCATGATGCTCTGCACCACGCCGTCGGCCGGGGAAATGACGCGGCCCTGGGCAATCTCCCGCTCCGGGTCGCGGAAGAACCACAGCATGCCCGCCGCCAGTGCGGTGGTGGGCACGGCAACAGCGGCCCAGCGGCCCGACCGGCGGGACCGGGCGAGGCTGACCGCCGCCGTGGCAACGGTCGGCAGGAGCCACGGCGACGCTCCGCGCGCGAGGCGGACGCGACCGCGTTGTGCAGAGGATTGGCTGTGGGGCATGGATGACCTTCGTAGCGGAGGATGCCGCGTAGGGATACGGGGGACGGCGGCTTTCCCGGATGCTATCGGTTGCGAGCGGCAACTGGCCAAGAGCCAGAGCCAATCCGTGGCCGAAGAACAATGACGGGGTGTGATCTTCGTCTAGGCCAAAACGACCTAAACCGGACATTCACGCCTGGATTCGGTACTCCTCCAGTAGCCGGCGACCAATGATCATTTTCTGGATCTCGGCGGTACCTTCACCGATCAGGAGCATCGGGGCCTCCCGGTAGAGGCGCTCGATCTCGTATTCCTTGGAGAAGCCGTACCCGCCATGGATGCGGAACGCGTCCTCCACGACCTCCTTGCAGTACTCGGAGGCGAGGTACTTCGCCATGCCCGCCTCCAGGTCGTTTCGCTGACCGGAGTCCTTTTTGCGAGCGGCATTAACCATCATGGCATGGGCCGCTTCGACCTTTGTCGCCATTTCGGCCAGTTTGAACTGGATCGCCTGGTGCTGGGCGATCGGCTTCCCGAAGGTGTGCCGCTGCTGCGCGTAGGAAACGCCCAGCTCGAAGGCGCGCTGGGCGACGCCGCAGCCGCGCGCGGCGACATTGACCCGGCCGACCTCGACGCCGTCCATCATGTGATAGAAGCCACGTCCGCTCTGGCCGCCGAGCACCCGATCGGCCGGGATGCGCAGCCCGTCCATGATCAGCTCGGTGGTGTCGACGCCCTTGTAACCCATTTTGTCGATCTTGCCCGGGATGGTCAGGCCGGGCCGCACCTCACCGAAGCCGGCCTCCTTCTCCACGAGGAAGGTGGTCATCGACTTGTGCGGAGCGGTGCCCTCCGGGTGCCCCTCGTCCGTACGGCACAGCACCGCCACGAGCGTGGACGAACCACCGTTGGTGAGCCACATCTTCTGGCCGTTGAGGACGTAATCGTCGCCGTCCCGCACACCCTTGGAGGAAATGGCCGAGACGTCCGAGCCGAGCGCCGGCTCCGACATCGAGAAGGCGCCCCGGATTTCGCCGGCCGCCATCTTCGGCAGGAAATAGTCCTTCTGCTCCTGCGTGCCGTGCTGCTTGAGCATGTACGCCACGATGAAGTGGGTGTTGATGATGCCCGAGACGCTCATCCAGCCGCGGGCGATCTCCTCGACGGTCAGCGCGTACGTGAGCAGGGACTCACCCAGCCCGCCGTACTCCTCGGGAATCATCAGGCCGAACACGCCGAGTTCCTTCAGGCCCTCGACGATCTGCGTCGGGTATTCGTCGCGGTGTTCCAGCTCCGTGGCGACCGGCAGGATCTCCTTGTCCACGAAGTCGCGGACGGTGGAGAGGATTTCCCGCTGGATGTCGGTCAGGCCCTCGGTCTGCGCAAGACGGGTCATGGCGGTCACTTCTCCTTCTTGGCCGCGGGGGCCGCCGGCTCGGGGCGGCCGGGCTGCTCGCCGCCGCGCTCCTTGATGTACGTGGCCGTGGGGACCATGACCTTGCGGCGGAAGATGCAGACCAGGGTGCCGTCCTGCTTGTAGCCCTTGGTCTCCACGTACACGATCCCGCGGTCCGACTTCGACTTCGAGGGCGTCTTGTCGAGGACCGTGGTCTCGCCGTAGATCGTGTCGCCGTGGAAGGTCGGCGCGACGTGCTTCAGCGACTCGATCTCGAGATTGGCGATGGCCTTTCCGGAGACGTCCGGCACCGACATGCCCAGCAGCAGCGAATAGATGTAATTGCCGACCACGACGTTCTTGCCGAAGTCGGTGGTCTGCTCCGCGTAGTTGCTGTCCATGTGCAGCGGGTGATGGTTCATCGTGAGCAGACAGAAGAGGTGGTCGTCGTATTCGGTGACCGTTTTCCCCGGCCAGTGCTTGTACACATCGCCGACGGTGAACTCTTCATAGGTGCGGCCGAACTGCATCGCGCTCATGCCTCCGGGGCTTCGAACTTGGATGTACGGATCATGCCGGCGGCCCGGCCCTTGCCGGCGACGACCAGCGCCATCTTCCGGCTCGCCTCGTCGATCATCTCGTCACCGAGCATCGCGGATCCCTTCTTGCCGCCCGCCTCCGAGGTGTGCCACTCGTAGGCGTCCAGGATCAGCTCGGCGTGGTCGTAGTCCTCCTGGGACGGTGAGAACACCTCGTTGGCGGCCTCGACCTGGCCCGGGTGCAGCACCCACTTGCCGTCGAAGCCGAGTGCCGCGGCGCGGCCGGCGACCTCCCGGTACCCCTCCACGTTCTTGATCTGAAGGTAGGGACCGTCGATGGCCTGCAAATCGTAGGTCCGCGCGGCCATCAGAATGCGCATCAGAATGTAGTGATACGCGTCCGCGCCATAGCCGGGCGGCTGCTCGCCGACCACCAGGGACTTCATGTTGATCGACGCCATGAAGTCGGCCGGGCCGAAGATGATGGTCTCCAGCCGCGGCGAGGCGCCGGCGATCGCGTCGACGTTCACCAGGCCCTTGGCGTTCTCGATCTGCGCCTCGATGCCGATCCGGCCGACCTCGAAGCCCATGGTCTTCTCGATCTGCGTCAGCAGCAGGTCCAGCGCCACGATCTGCTGGGCGTCCTGGACCTTGGGCAGCATGATGCAGTCCAGGTTCGGTCCCGCGCCCTCGACGACCGTGATGACGTCCCGGTACGTCCAGTGCGTCGTCCAGTCGTTGACCCGCACGACCCGGGTCTTGCCGGTCCAGTCGCCCTCGTTCAGCGCCTCGACGATCGTGTGCCGGGCGCCCTCCTTGGCGAGCGGCGCGCAGGCGTCCTCCAGGTCCAGGAACACCTGGTCCGCGGGCAGGCCCTGGGCCTTCTCCAGGAAGCGCGGATTGCTGCCGGGTACCGCGAGGCAGGAGCGCCTCGGGCGCTGCCGGTTCACCGCCTTCATGCGGGGACCTCCAAGGGGTCGAGCTGGTTCGCCGTCCGGATCTCGTCGACGATACGGCCGATGATCTCCGTAATACCGAAGTCCTTCGGTGTGAAGACGGCCGCCACTCCGGCCTCCCGGAGCGCGGTCGCATCGGCCGAGGGAATGATGCCGCCGACGATGACCGGGATGTCGTCCACGCCGGCCCGCCGCAGCCGGGCCAGCACGTCCGGCACCAGCTCGGTGTGCGAGCCGGAGAGGATGGACAGGCCCACGCAGTGCACGTCCTCGGCGACCGCCGCCGAGACGATCTGCTCCGGCGTCAGCCGGATGCCCTGGTAGATCACCTCGAAGCCGGCGTCCCGGGCGCGTACCGCGATCTGCTCGGCGCCGTTGCTGTGCCCGTCCAGTCCGGGCTTGCCGACCAGCAGCCGCAGCTTGCCGCTGCCGAGCTCGGCCGCCGTCTTGGCGACCTTCTCGCGGACCGCGGCCAGCGGGCTGCCCTCCTCGGCCGGAACCGCCAGCGGGGCGCTGGAGACGCCCGTGGGCGCCCGGAACTCGCCGAAGACGTCCCGCAGGGCCCAGGCCCACTCGCCGGTCGTCACACCGGCACGGGCGCACTCCAGGGTCGCCGCGAAGAGGTTGGTGTCGCCGGCCGCCGCCTTCTTCAGCGCCGACAGCGCCTCCTGGGCGCGGCCCTCCTCACGGTTGTCCCGCCAGTCGTGCAGCCCCCGCACCACCCGCGCCTCGTTGGCCGGGTCGACGGTCATGATGGCGGTGTCGAGGTCCGCGGTGAGCGGGTTGGGCTCGGTGGACTCGAAGCAGTTCACACCGACGATCTTCTCCTCGCCGGCCTCGATCCGGCCCCGCCGCTCGGCGTGCGCGGACACCAGCTGCGACTTGAGGTAGCCGGACTCCACCGCGGCCATCGCGCCGCCCATCTCCTGGATCCGCTCGATCTCGGCCAGGCAGTCGGTGACCAGCGCGTCCACCTTGGCCTCGATGACGTGCGAGCCGGCGAAGATGTCCTCGTACTCCAGCAGGTCGCTCTCGTGCGCGAGGACCTGCTGGATGCGCAGCGACCACTGCTGGTCCCAGGGCCGGGGGAGGCCCAACGCCTCGTTCCAGGCCGGGAGTTGGACGGCCCGGGCGCGGGCGTCCTTGGACAGCGTCACGGCCAGCATCTCCAGCACGATCCGCTGGACGTTGTTCTCCGGCTGGGCCTCGGTCAGGCCGAGCGAGTTGACCTGGACGCCGTAGCGGAAGCGCCGCTGCTTGGGGTTCTCGATGCCGTACCGCTCGCGGGTGATGTGGTCCCAGATGCGGCCGAAGGCGCGCATCTTGCACATCTCCTCGATGAACCGGACGCCGGCGTTCACGAAGAAGGAGATGCGGGCGACCACGTCGCCGAACTTCTCCGGCGGCACCTGCCCGGAGTCCCGCACGGCGTCGAGCACGGCGATCGCGGTGCTCATCGCGTACGCGATCTCCTGGACCGGCGTCGCGCCGGCCTCCTGGAGGTGGTACGAGCAGATGTTGATGGGGTTCCACTTGGGGATGTGGGCCACCGTGTACGTGATCATGTCGGTGGTGAGCCGCAGGCTCGGCCCCGGCGGGAAGACGTGCGTCCCGCGCGACAGGTACTCCTTGACGATGTCGTTCTGGGTCGTCCCCTGGAGCTTGGTGATGTCCGCGCCCTGCTCCTCCGCGACGACCTGGTAGAGCGCCAGCAGCCACATGGCGGTGGCGTTGATGGTCATCGAGGTGTTCATCTGGTCCAGGGGGATGTCCTGGAACAGCCGCCGCATGTCACCGAGGTGGGACACCGGGACCCCGACCCGGCCGACCTCGCCGCGGGCGAGGACGTGGTCGGGGTCGTAGCCGGTCTGCGTCGGCAGGTCGAACGCCACCGACAGACCGGTCTGGCCCTTGGCGAGATTGCGCCGGTACAGCTCGTTCGACGCCTCCGCCGTGGAGTGACCGGCGTACGTGCGCATCAGCCACGGCCGGTCCCGTTCCCTTCGCCCCTGGGACTGAGGGTGACGTTCTGTCATGGGTGCCTCCCGGCCTCAGACGTTCCGGAAGCGGTTGATGGCGTCGAGGTGCTTGGCGCGCATCTCCTCGTCGCGCACGCCCATGCCCTCCTCGGGCGCCAGCGCCAGCACGCCGACCTTGCCCTGGTGCAGGTTGCGGTGCACGTCGTACGCCGCCTGCCCGGTCTCCTCCAGGGTGTAGGTCTTCGACAGGGTCGGGTGGATCTTGCCCTTGGCGATCAGACGGTTGGCCTCCCACGCCTCGCGGTAGTTGGCGAAGTGCGAGCCGATGATCCGCTTCAGCGACATCCACAGGTAGCGGTTGTCGTACTCGTGCATGTAGCCCGAGGTCGAGGCGCAGGTGGTGATGGTGCCGCCCTTGCGCGTGACGAAGACGCTCGCGCCGAAGGTCTCGCGGCCGGGGTGCTCGAAGACGATGTCGATGTCCTCGCCGCCGGTGAGCTCGCGGATGCGCTTGCCGAAGCGCTTCCACTCCTTCGGGTCCTGGGTCTGCTCGTCCTTCCAGAACTTGTAGCCCTCGGCGTTGCGGTCGATGATCGCCTCGGCGCCCATCTTCCGGCAGATCTCCGCCTTCTGGTCGCTGCTGACGACACAGATCGGGTTGGCGCCGCCGGCCAGCGCGAACTGCGTGGCGTAGCTGCCGAGGCCGCCGCTGGCGCCCCAGATCAGGACGTTGTCGCCCTGCTTCATCCCGGCGCCGTTGCGGGACACCAGCTGGCGGTACGCGGTCGAGTTGACCAGGCCCGGGGCCGCCGCCTCCTCCCAGCTCAGGTGGTCGGGCTTGGGCATCAGCTGGTTGGACTTGACCAGCGCGATCTCGGCCAGGCCGCCGAAGTTGGTCTCGAAGCCCCAGATGCGCTGCTCGGGGTCGAGCATCGTGTCGTTGTGGCCGTCGCTCGACTCCAGCTCGACGGACAGGCAGTGCGCCACGACCTCGTCGCCGGGCCGCCAGGAGTTGACGCCCGGGCCGGTGCGCAGCACGACGCCGGCCAGGTCGGAGCCGATGACGTGGTACGGCAGGTCGTGGCGCTTGGCCAGGTCGGAGACCTTGCCGTAGCGCTCCAGGAAGCCGAAGGTCGACAGCGGCTCGAAGATCGAGGTCCAGACGGAGTTGTAGTTCACGGAGGAGGCCATCACGGCCACCAGCGCCTCACCGGGGCCGAGCTCGGGGACCGGGACGTCATCGACGTGCAGCGACTTGCGCGGGTCCTTCTCCTTGGTGGGCAGGCCGGCGAACATCTCGGCCTCGTCCTTGTGCACGGTCACCGCGCGGTAGGACTCGGGGATGGTCAGCGCGGCGAAGTCGGCGCTGGTGGTGTCAGGCGCAAGGATTGCGTCCAGGATCTCGTTCACGGTGTGCCTCCGGCGGGTGGGGCCGCCCCTGGTCGAGCGAGTCGAGAGCTCGGGGGATTCGTCAAGGAACGGCTTGAGGGAACGTCGGGGGTGGTGCGGGAGGTGGTGCCGTCGGTTCGGCCGGGGTGGCGCTACCGCCGCCGTCTCCGCCGGTGTCGCGGAGGCGTCGGCCGTGGTGCCTGGCAGCGCCTTGGTGAGCGCGGTGCCCGGCGGGTGCCGGGCGGTGTGCCTGTGACGCAGGCATCCGGGCGGCAGCCGGGGAGGGCTGTTGGGACAGCCGGCGCACGAGGATCGCCTCGTCCGCCGGTCGCCCGGACACCCTCAACGTATGACACCGCGTGCCAGTCGACAAGACACTGAGTGCCAAGAATTTCTCTCAGATGTCATTTGGCCGGCACGTATGAGCGATAGATGGGCCGATGGAGGGCATCGTGGTGACGCACCGCAGCACCGGCATCACGGCAGGTGAAGGGGGAGGCGGTTAGACCGTTCGGGTGGGTCGTGTCCCGGTCAGGCCCGGGACCTCAGGCGCCCACGGACGGCCGGCCACAGCTGCGCGGCGGTGTGCAGGACCAGCAGCCCGGCGGCGACGGCGCTGCCGCCCGGCGCCCCGGCCCAGACCCCCGCCGCCAGCAGCCCGGCCGCACCCACCGCGTGGAAGCGGTGCAGGCCGACCGCGGCCAGATCGCCGAACCGGCTGCCGCGGCTGCGCTGCCAGACCCGCCGGGCCGCCCAGGCCGTGCCACCGGCCAGCGCCAGCTGCGCCGGCCACGGGGCCACCGGCCCGCCCTCCACCAGCGCCACGGTCAGGCAGCCCAGCGCCCAGAGCACCCCGCAGCACGGCAGGGCGAGCAGCCGCAGCAGCACCGGCCGCACATGGCCGGCCGCCCGCTCCACCGGCGGGTCCGGCACGGCGGGCGGCGGCTCCTTGGCGGGGGACGCCCCCGTCCGGGGCGCGGCGGCGGGCTCCGGCTCCGCGGCCAGCTTCAACCACGGCGGCTTGATCGCCAGCAGCTGCTCCCGCAGCAGCGGCAGGTGGTGCGCCCCGGCCTCGCTGAGCGCCTCCCGGAGCAGTTGCTCGGCCGCCCCCAGCCGCCCCGCCTCCTTCTCCGCCTCCATCAGCAGCGCCAGCGCCTCGACCGTCACCCGGACGTCCCCCGACCTGCGCGCCACCTCCAGCCCGCGGCGCAGCAGCTCCAGGACCTGCCGGCGGTCATGGCGGTGCGCCGCGCAGCCGGCCAGCTTCAGCCAGGCGTGCGCCACGACCGTGAGGTCACCGTCGGGCGCCGTCGCCACCGCCCGGCGGTACGAGAGCGCCGCGTCCCGGGCACGCCCCAGCTCCTCCTCCGCGTCACCCCGCGCCAGCAGCGAGGCCGCCAGCCGGTGCCGGTCGCCCCGCAGGGCCCAGCCGCGCACCGCCCGCCCGTAGTGGTGCGCCGCCGCCCCCGGGTCACCGCGCTCGGCCGCCTGCTCACCGAGGTCGTCGTCCAGCTCCGGCGAGCGCACACCGGCCCGGATACGCGCCAGATGGCCCGCCTCCGCGCAGGACCGGGCCTCCGGCCAGCGTTCCAGCGCGCGGTAGTGGCGACGCATCATCCGCAGCAGCTCCGCCTCCCGGAGGTGGTCGGCGCGGTGCCGGGCCGCCAGGACGCCCTGCCGCAGCACGAACAGCGCGTCCACGGTGCGGGTGCGCCGCAGGAGATACGCCACCAGGTGGTCCACCACCGGCCCGACCCGCTCGTACCGGCCCTGGTCCACCGCCGCCGCCAGGGCCGCCGCCAGCGCCCCGCGCTCCCGGTCGAACCACGCCTCGTCGGCGGTGGCGGCCCGCTCGCCGTAGTGGGCCATCAGCCGCTCCAGCGCCGCGGCACGCGCCGACTCCGCCTCCTGCGAGGCGAGTTCACCGACGTAGAGCCGCAGCAGGTCGTGGAAGCGGACCCGGCCCTCGGGGCCGGTGGGGCGCAGCAGCTGGGCCCTGACCAGGCGGCGCAGCGTGCGGTCGGCCTCCGCCGGTGAGACCCCGGCCAGCGCGGCGGCCGACCCGGCGTCGATCTCGTTGCCCGGGTGCAGCCCCAGACGGCGCAGCATCCGCGCGTCCGGGTCGCCGAGCGCCTGGTACGAGGCCTCGAACGCCTGCCGTACCGGGTCGAGTTCGGCCAGCCGCTCACCGGGCGGGCGTAACGCGGAGAGGATGCGCTGCGCGCTGTCGTCGCCGTCCCGCAGCCGGCCGGCCACCACGTCCAGCGCCAGCGGCAGATGGCCGCAGAGCGCGGCGATCTCGTCCAGCTGCGACGGCGGGACCGGCTCGGTGGCCGCGGCCGCCAGCAGTGCCAGGGAATCCTTGGGGCTGAGCGTGTCCAGCCGCAGTACGGTGAAGGAGGCGTGCTCCGGGGCGGTCCGGACGGTGACCAGCAGGCGGTGGCGGCCGTCGGGGGGTATCAGCGGCACCAGGTGCTCGTCCGGTGCGGCGTCGTCGAGCAGGATCAGCAGCGCCTCCTCCGCCTCCCACAGCCGGCTCTTGAACTGGCCGAGCAGCCCGGCGCGGTGCGGCTGGAGCTGGTCGCCGGGGATGCCGAACGCCCGCAGCCAGGTGCCCAGCAGCTCCTCCAGGCTCATCGGCTCCCCGCCGCCGTGCGCCCGGGCGTCCGCGTGGAGCACCCCGCCGGGGAACCACTTGTGCGCCTCGTGCGCGGCGGCCGCCATCAGCGCCGACTTGCCCACCCCGCCCTCGCCGGTGAGCGCTATCGCGGTGGGAGCCCCGGCGCGGTCGCCGGGCGCCAGCAGGGCCAGGAGCGTGGCGAGCGGGCCGGAGCGGCCGAGCAGGGCGGCCGGCCGGGGCGGCAGCGCGTTCAGGGAGCGGACCGGGGCGGGCGCCGGGTAGATCTGGACGACGCCACCCTGGATCACGTCGCGGGCCTGCCCGCCGCTGATCGTGTTGTGGGTGGCCGGAGCCGGCCCCGCCTCGCTCGCGTCCGCCACGCCGTAGTGGATAGCACGAGCGAGCCGGGCCCGTCAGGCCGTTACGGGATCATCTCCGGTCCTTGATCGCCTTGCGGATGGTGCGCATGACCTCCTCCAGAGGGGCGTCCGTACGCGCCACCGCGACCAGCACCTCGCCCTCCCGGGAGACGGACGCCGACGGCTGCTCGCCCGTCGTGCCGCGGCCCGCGCCGATCCCGGCGCCGAAGGTCTCCCGGACGATCTCGAAGGCATGGTCCAGCTGGGCCTCCACGTCACCCTCCGCGCCGGCCCGCAGCCAGCGGCGCAGCACGTGGTTGTGCGCGGTGACCACGGCGGACGCGGCGACCTCCGCCAGCAGCGGGTCGTCATCGCCCTCGCGGTGCGCGCCCTCGTCGAAGTGGCCCAGCAGATAGCGGGTGAACAGCCGCTCGTAACGGGCCACCGAGGCGATCTCGGCCTCGCGGAGGGTGGGCACCTCGCGGGTCAGGCGGTAGCGGGCCACCGACACGGCCGGCGAGGCCGCGTACATCCGCATGACCTCCTTGATGCCGCGGCAGACCGTGTCGAGCGGGTTCTCGTGCGGCGGCGCGGCGTCCAGGACCGCCTCGGCCCGCACCAGGGTGTCGTCGTGGTCGGGGAAGATCGCCTCTTCCTTGGAGCGGAAGTGGCGGAAGAACGTCCGCCGGGCGACGCCCGCGGCGGCCGCGATCTCATCGACCGTCGTCGCCTCGTAGCCCTTGGTCGCGAACAGCTCCATGGCCGCCGCCGACAATTCGCGGCGCATTTTGAGCCGTTGCGCGGCCGCGCGGCGGGTGCCGGGAGTGCTGCTGTCGGGGGCGTCGGAAGGCTGCGTACGAGCGGGCTGGGACATGTGGGGACGGTACTGCATATTTACCCGGCCTGCGGCATGAGGTCCCAGCTCCGCCCTTGTGAGCGGGGGTGGACCGCCGTCCGGCTCCAGCAGTCCACCCCAGCCCGTCCCGTCCGGGCGGGGACGCCCCCACGGGTCAGCGCCGGGCGTACTCACGGAAGCCGCGGCCCGTCTTGCGTCCGAGGCACCCCGCCGCGACGAGGTGCTCCAGCAGCGGCGCGGGGGCCAGTCCCGGGTCGCGGAATTCGGCGTGCAGGACCTTCTCGATGGCCAGCGAGACATCCAGGCCGACCACGTCGAGGAGCTCGAACGGGCCCATCGGGTAGCCGCCGCCGAGCTTCATCGCCGCGTCGATGTCGTCCAGCGACGCGTAGTGCTCCTGGACCATCTTGATCGCGTTGTTGAGGTACGGGAACAGCAGCGCGTTCACGATGAAGCCGGCCCGGTCGCCGCAGTCCACCGGGTGCTTGCGGACCTTGGTGCACACCTCCCGCACGGTCGCGTGCACGTCGTCGGAGGTCAGGACCGTCCGCACCACCTCGACCAGCTTCATCGCCGGCGCCGGGTTGAAGAAGTGCATCCCGATGACGTCCTGCGGGCGCGAGGTGGCCCGGGCGCAGGCCACGACCGGCAGCGACGAGGTCGTGGTGGCCAGGACCGCGCCCGGCTTGCAGACCTTGTCCAGCGTCCGGAACAGCTCCTGCTTGACGGCCAGGTCCTCGGCCACCGCCTCGACGGCCAGGTCCACGTCCGCGAACGCGTCCAGCGTCCCGGCCGGCGTGATCGCCGCCAGCGCCGCGTCCCGGGCCTCGGCGGTCAGCCGGCCCTTGTCCACGGACCGGCCCAGCGACTTGGCGATCCGGGCCTTCGCCTTCTCCGCCTTCTCCGCGCTGCGGGCGGCCAGCACGACCTGGTAGCCCGCCTTGGCGAAGACCTCGGCGATCCCGCTGGCCATCGTTCCGGAACCGGCCACGCCGACCCGGGTGACCGTACGGCCGGCCGCGGCCTCGCCGCCGGCCGCCGGGCTCTCCGCGTCCGGCACCACCGTGGCCGAGCCCGGCGCCTCGTACGTGTAGAAGCCGCGGCCCGCCTTGCGGCCGGTCAGCCCGGCCTCGGCCAGCTGGCCCAGGATCGGCGCCGGGGCGTGCAGCCGGTCCTGGGACTCGGCGTACATCGCCTCCAGGACGGTCCGGGCGGTGTCCACGCCGATCAGGTCGAGCAGCGCCAGCGGGCCCATGGGAAGGCCGCAGCCGAGCCGCATCGCGGCGTCGATGTCCTCACGGGTGGCGTACCGCGACTCGTACATCGCGGCGGCCTGGTTCAGATAGCCGAAAAGGAGGCCGTCGGCGACGAAACCGGGCCGGTCACCCACCGCGATCGGGTCCTTGCCCAGGTCGCGGGCGAGCTCGGTGACCGCGGCGACCGCGGTCGGCGCGGTCAGCACCGAGGAGACCACCTCGACCAGCTTCATGGCCGGTGCGGGGTTGAAGAAGTGCAGCCCGAGCACCCGCTCGGGACGCTGCGAATCGGCGGCGAGCCGGGTCACCGACAGGGCGTTGGTGCCGGTGGCCAGCACGGCGTCCGGCCGCACCACGGCGTCCAGTTCGGCGAAGACCTGCCGCTTGAGCTCGTAGTCCTCGGGGACCACCTCGATGACCAGGTCGGCGTCCGCGGCGGCCTGCAGATCGGTGAAGGTGCGGAAACGGGCCAGGACGTCCTGCCGCTCGCGCTCGGTGATCCGCTCGCGGCGCACCGCACGCGCCGTGGCCGCCTCCAGCGCGGCGACGGCATGCCGGGCCGCGGCCTCGTCGGTGTCGATGCCGATGACCTCGCGGCCGGCCCGGGCGAGCACCTCGGCGATGCCGGTGCCCATCGTGCCCAGGCCGACGACGGCCACGGTGGAGAGGGACAGTGGGGAAATGCCGGGGGCGAGATCAGGGGTGGACGAAGGGCCCATCGCGAACTCCTGAGGGTGTTCCCCTGAAGGGCAGGGGAGAAGTGACGACTGAAGGGGTGGCCGCGCGGACGCGAGGGGCAGCGGATACGCGGCGGCCGGAGCGCGGCGGGGCCGCGGCGGCCGCAGCGCTGCTGGTAGCGCCGGCGGTGGGGGAGCTGCGGCGGGGCCCTGTCCCGGGGCCGTGCCGTGCTCTGAATCGAGGTCGTGCTGTTGCGGTGCCGAACCGACTTCACTCTGTGGCGGCTGCGTCACCAGGCCGCCCGAACAGGGGTGCTGCTCGTTCCAGCAGGTTAACCGGTGGGTAACCGCAGCGCCAGGGGTAGGGCGGGTCATTAGTCTGTGGTGCAGGCCACGTCTCGGCAACCGGGGCGCCCCGGCGGGAGGGAAGCGGCAAATGGAAGACGAATTCCACGAGTTGACGGACCGGGTGCGGGCCGAACTCCGCTCCCCACAGGACCTGGTCGCCTACGAGCGCCTGCTGGGGCTCGCCCGCAAGAACACCCCCGCCGGGCGGGAAGAACTCGCCCGGATGCTGGTCGCCGTCGAACGCCCCCTGTGGGCCCGCGAGATCGCCGCCTTCATCCTCGGCTGCGCCGGCGACAAACGCGCCTTCGAGACGCTCGTACTGCTGCTGAACTACCGCGATCCGGTGCGCTGCGCCACCGCGGCCCACGCCCTGAGCCGGCTCGGCGACCCGCGCACCGCCCGCGCCGCGGCCGCCCTCGCCACCAACCCGCTGCGCACCGCGTACGCCCTGCACCCGGTCCGGCTCCTCGCCGAGCTGCGCGCACCGCAGTCCGTACCGGCGCTGATCGCCACCCTGGAGCGGCTGCTGACCCCGCACAACCCCTACTGGCGGGTGGCACTCGCCTGCGTCGAGGGCCTGGGCGCCCTGGGCGACCGCCGCGCCGTACCCGCCCTCACCGCCGCCACCGCCCACCCCCGCCTGGCCGCCGCCGCAGCGGCCTCACTGGCCCGGCTGGGGGTCCATGAGCTTCCGGAGGGCCAAGGGCGGGCCGACGGGGGTGGGGCCGGGGACCCGGCGAAGGAGGGCCCAGCAGCCGCGAAGGAGGGCCTAGGGGGCTGAAGCGGTCAGCCGGAGGTCATGGGATGTCCGACGTCGTGTCCTGAGAACCCGGCGTGGGGCCCGGGGAAGACGACTCGTCGCCCGGAGAACACGGGGTGAACGGGGTGAGCGGACGCCAGTAGCGCAGCTCGGGGACGCTGCTGCCGCCCACCTTGTACGTCTCCTCCGCGCCGTCCGGTACGAAGCCGGCGCGCTCGTAGAACCGCTGGGCGCGGGTGTTGCCGCGCACCACCCACAAATACAGCGCGCGGTATCCGCTCCGCCGTGCCCGCTCCGTGCCCGCGGCCATCAGGGCGCGCCCGACGCCGGTGCCGATCCGCTCGGGCGCGACGTACAGCGCGAACAGCTCACCCGCGGTCGGGCGCGGGTCGGGCAACTCCTCGGCGCCCGGGGCCACATCGGGGTCCCGGGCCGGGCCGACCGAGGCCCAGCCGACCACCTCACCGGCCGACTCCGCCACCAGGTCGACCACGTCCGGCGAGCGCCGCCCGAACCACGACCGCCGCCGCTCGGCGTCCGCCGCCACGCTCATCCCGTCCAGATACGTCTGCGGCATCAGCCCGCGGTAGGCCGCCTGCCACCCGCGGACCCGCACGGCTGAGACCGCCTCGATGTCGGCCTCGCCCATTTCCCGTATCCGCAGCGGTCCTGCCGGCTTCTTGTCCCTGACCCTGTCCGTGCCCCTGTGCCTGTTCCTGTCCCTGTGCCTTCCCGTGTCCGTGTCCATGAGGGAGACGGTAGGGGCCCGGTCAAGGGGGCTTTCGGAGCTTCCGCAGGCGTGCGCTTGACCTTGCCCCTGGGGGCAGGGTTCGAGACTCCCGGCATGGCACACAGCGCGACCACGCACACCACGCACACCACCAACACCACGGAAACCCCGCCGGGCCGGGTGGTGATCATCACCGGCGCCGGTACCGGGATCGGGCGGGCCGCCGCCCGGGCCTTCGCGGCGGAGGGCGCGCGAGTGCTGGCGGTGGGCCGCCGGGCCGAGCCGCTGGCGGAGACGGCGGCGGACGCCGAGGGGGACGGCGAGATCGTCCCGTACCTCGCCGACATCACCGCGGACGACGCCCCCGCGCACCTCGTCCGCCACGCGATCGAGACCTACGGCCGGCTGGACGTACTGGTCAACAACGCCGCCATAGTGGGCACCGGGGCACTCGGCAGCTTCACCAAGGAGGGAATGGCGGCGCAACTGGCGACGAACCTCGTCGCGCCCGTATTGCTGACGCAGGAAGCGGTGCCCCATCTGGAGCGGACCGGCGGGGTGGTGGTCAACATCAGCACCTCGATCGGCCAGCGCGGCTGGCCCGGCAACGCGGTCTACGCCGCGACCAAGACGGGGCTCGAACTGCTCACCCGCAGCTGGGCGGTGGAGCTCGCACCGCGCGGGGTGCGGGTGGTGGCGGTCGCCCCGGGCGCGATCGAGACCCCGATCGCGCTCCACCAGGGCCTGTCCGAGGAGCAGCGGGCGGCGCACCGCGCCTGGCAGATCGCGCACACCCCGATGGGACGGATCGGCCGCCCCGAGGAGGTGGCCTGGGCCATCACCCACCTGGCCGCCCCGTCCGCCTCGTTCGTCACCGGGGTGGTCCTCCCGGTCGACGGCGGAGCGGTGGTCGGCTGAGCCCACCTCGCCCCCTGCCGTCATGAGACCGGCCCCGCCCGGCTTTGCCGCCGCCGGCCCGGCCCGCCCCGGATCCGCGGCCGCGCCACCACCGCACTCGTGTCCGTGCTGGAATCGGCTGCGAAGTGGGAGTCGAGGTCGGAGTCGAGGGAGGGGCGACCCGTGCGGATCGGGGAGTTGGCAGAGGCCACGGGGGCGACGCCGCGGGCGTTGCGGAACTACGAGCGGGAGGGGCTGATCGCCTCCGTCCGGGAGGCGAACGGCTACCGGGTCTACGACGCCCGCTCGGTCGTACGGGTGCGCAACATACGTCACTTGCTGGGGGCCGGGCTCACGCTCGCCGACGTCCGCTGTTTCACCTCCTGCCTGGACGGCGACATGACCACCGCTCCGCCGTCCGCGGAAGGGCTGCGGATCGCCCGTGAGCGGCTCGCCGTCATCGACGAGCGGATCGCCGCCCAGACCGAGGCCCGCGACCGCCTGGCGCGGGCCCTGGAGGCCGTCCCGGCCGCCTCTGCGTGAGCGGCCGGTCCGGCTGGTTCAGATGAGGGTCAGCTGGGTCGGCCCCGGCGTCGTGGGCGTGGGCGTAGGTGCGGGTGCGGGGGCAGACGTGGAATCGGCCGCAGGGGTGGAATCCCCGGCGTCCCCGGACGGCGGGCGGATGCGGCGGGCCTCCCCGGAGCGGGCGGGGCCGATGCCGTATTCGGCGGCGAGTTCGTGGACCTGTCGGGTGATCCGGCGCTGGTACCACGTGGGCGCATAGGCGCCGTCCGCGTACATCGTCGCGTAGCGCCGTACGAGATGCGGATGGTGGCGGTCCAGCCAGGACAGGAACCACTCGCGGGCGCCGGGGCGCAGGTGCAGCACCAGCGGCGTGACCGATCCCGCGCCGGCCTCCGCGATGGCGCGGACCGTGCCGCGCAGCTGCTCCGGCGCGTCGCCGAGGAACGGGATGACGGGTGCCATCAGCACGCTGCAGGGAATGCCGTGCGCGGTGAGGGTGCGCACCACGTCCAGCCGGCGTTCGGGGGAGGGCGTGCCGGGCTCGACCGTGCGCCACAGCTCGTGGTCCAGGAAGCCGACCGAGACCGAGATGCCGACGTCGGTGATCTCGGCGGCCTGCCGCAGCAGTTCCAGGTCGCGCAGGATGAGCGTGCCCTTGGTGAGGATCGAGAACGGGTTGGCGTGATCGCGCAGGGCCGTGAGGATGCCGGGCATGAGGCGGTAGCGGCCCTCCGCGCGCTGGTAGCAGTCGACGTTGGTGCCCATCGCGATGTGGTCGCCGCGCCAGCGGCGCCCGGCCAGTTCGCGGCGCAGTAGTTCCGGGGCGTTGATCTTCACCACGATCTGGGAGTCGAAGCCGAGGCCGGTGTCCAGGTCCAGATAGCTGTGGGTCTTGCGCGCGAAACAGTAGACGCAGGCGTGGCTGCAGCCGCGGTAGGGGTTGACCGTCCATTCGAACGGCATCCGGGAGGCGCCCGGGACGCGGTTGACGAGGGAACGGGCGCGCACCTCGTGGAACGTGATCCCGCGGAATTCGGGGGTGTCGAACGTCCGGCTGACCACGTCCGCACCGAACAGTGCGGCCGGACCGTCACCCAGGTTGTCCCAGCGCATCGGGCCTCCTTCTGCATGCTGCATGCCGTCGAGCCCCCCGGCGCCATAATAGAACACATGTTCCCATCGCGTTCTCTTCTCGTCCGACGGGGCGGGCCCGCGGCGGATTTTGGGCGCGCACCCCAGTGGTGGTTGGCTTGGCGGCGCATCGCAGGACCGGCAGCCGACTACTGGAGGAAGACACACATGGGTCAGGTCGAGGCCACCACGCAGCGCGAGATCGCGGCGGACCCGGAGGACGTGTTCGACGCGCTCGCCGACTACAGCGGCACGCGCCGGCAGCTGCTGCCCGAGCACTTCTCGGAGTACGAGGTCCGCGAGGGCGGTGACGGCAAGGGCACCCTCGTCCACTGGAAGCTCCAGGCCACGAGCAAGCGGGTGCGCGACTGTCTGCTGGAGGTCGACGAGCCCACCGACGGCCAGCTCGTGGAGAAGGACCGCAACTCCTCCATGGTGACCACCTGGGTCGTCACGCCGGCCGGTGAGAAGCGCGCCAGGGTCGTCGTCACGACCACCTGGCAGGGCGCGGGCGGTATCGGCGGCTTCTTCGAGCGGACCTTCGCCCCCAAGGGTCTCGGCCGGATCTACGACACCATCCTCGCCAACCTCGCTGCGCGCCTGGAGAAGTGAGCGGACGTCATACGTCCCCTGTGTGTCGCGCGTCCCTGCGTCGTAGCTCCCCTGTGTGTCATGCGCGCGCAGCTCGCTGCCGGCGTCGGGTGCTTCCTGTGCTGAGCGCGGACGTCACATGCGTCACCCTGGGCACGTTGCGTCACGCTCACCGGTTCGGGTGGTTTCGGCCGCGCCCAGGTGCCCCGGCCGTCGGACCCGTTCCGCGCGGAAAGCCCTGATGGGAGCCCAAGGAGCCTGTCCGACAAGGCACTTGACGTCCCTTCCGGCCGCGCCCGACCCCTTTCGTCGCGCTTGAACGCTGTTGTCGCCCAATGCGAGAAATTGGGCGGCAACAGGCGTGACGAGGGGAGCAGCACGTGGGCGGGACCACCCTGAGCGACCCGGCCGGGCGGACCGGCCCACCGGCACCGGGCACGGCCACGGCACCGCCCGCCGGGGACCGGCCCGGTGCACCGGACGGCGCCGCGCCGGTGCCGCTCGGCCCCCGCCGGGCCCGTCCGGTCTTCGCCGGCCTGCTGTTGGCCCTGCTGCTCGCGGCCCTCGGCCAGACCATCGTCGCCACCGCACTCCCGAAGATCGTCGGTGAGCTGCACGGCCGGGGCGCGATGTCCTGGGTGGTGACGTCCTACCTCCTCGCCTCCGCCCTCGGTCTGCCCCTCCACGGCAGACTCGGCGACCTCTTCGGCCGCAAACCGGTCCTCCTCTTCGCCCTCCTGGTCTTCACCGCCGGCTCGGCGCTGGCCGGCTGGTCGCACACCATGGACGAACTGGTCGCCTTCCGGGCCGTCCAGGGCGTCGGCGGCGGCGGGCTGCTGATCGGCGTCCATGCCCTCGTCGCCGACGTCGTACCGCCCCGGGCCGGTGGCCGTTCCCGGGGACTGATCGGCGCCGCCTTCGGCCTCGCGGTCGCGGCCGGACCGCTGATCGGCGGCCTCTGCGCCGACCACGCCTCCTGGCGCTGGTGCTTCTATCTCAACGTCCCGTTCGGTGCGCTGACGTTCCTCGTCATCGCCTTCGCCCTGAAGCTGCCCCGGCCGCCCCGCCGGTCCAGGCCCGACCTCGCCGGCGCCCTGCTGCTCGCCGCGTTCTCCACCTGCCTTGCGCTGCTGATGAGTTGGGGCGGCACGGAGTACGCCTGGACCTCGCGGGTCGTCCTCGGGCTGGCGGCCGGGGCGCTCGGCAGCGCGCTGCTCTTCCTCGCCGTCGAGCACTTCGCCGCCGAACCGATCGTCCCGCTGCGGCTGTTCCGCGACTCGCTCTTCACCCGCACCGGCCTGATCGGCGCCGCCGTAGGCATCGCCCTCTTCGGCGCCGCCGGCTATGTGCCGACCTTCCTGCAGGGGGCCGACGGCGCCTCGGCCACCAGGTCCGGCCTGCTGATGCTGCCGCTGATGGGCGGCATCGTCCTCGCGTACGTCGTCTCCGGCCGCCTCATCGGCCGCACCGGCCACCACAAGGTCTTCCCCGTGCTGGGCTGTGCGCTGGCCGCCGGGGGGATGTGGCTGCTGACGCGGACGGCGCCGGGCACCGCCAGGGAGACCAACAGCCTCTTGGCGGCCGTCCTGGGCCTGGGCCTCGGCCTCGTGCTGCCGGTGCTGGTGCTCGCCGCCCGGAACTCCGTACGCGCCCGCGACCTCGCCACCGCGACCAGCGCCCACCACGGTTTCCGGCACCTCGGCGGCAGCGTCGGCGTGTCCCTCTTCGGCATCCTCCTCGCCACCCGGCCGGCCCGCCGGCTCGCCGGCCGGCTGCCGGTGGCGCGGCGGCTGCCCGACCCGGAGTCGATCCCCCCGCAACTGCTGCGCGCGCTGCCCGCCTCCCTGCGCGACGGCTCCGTCGCCGCCTACGCCCACGCCATGCCGAGGGTCTTCTTCTTCCTCGTGCCGGTGCTCGTCCTGGGCCTCGTGCTCGCCTTCTTCCTGAAAGAGAAAACACTGGTGTCCCACGCCTCTCACGCCCCGCAGACCTCCCCGACCCCGGACCGGCCCACCTCCTACGGCGAGCCGACCGAACCCGCGGGACCTGCCGGGCCTTCCGTACCTGCCGAACCGACCGGACAGACCGGGCCGACCGCCGTGCCGCAGGCCCGTTCCGCAGTGGACCCGGAGGCTCTCAACTCGACGTTCCCCGGGAGTGGTTACCGCCGTGGTTCCCGTTTCTCCGGTGGCGGGCATCCGGGCATCCCGGTGTGCGGGGCGGTACGGCACCACGACGGCTCCATCGTGCCGCGGGCCGCGCTCACCCTCATCGACGTCACCGGGCGGCAGATCGGCCGCGGCGCCTCCGGCGAGGACGGGCGGTACGCCCTGAGCACCCCCGGCCCCGGCTCCTACGTGCTGATCGCGGCCGCCGGCGGCCACCAGCCGCAGGCCGTGACCGTGACCGTCGGCGAACGGCCGGTCGAACTCGACGTGGTCCTCGGCGGCGCCGGGCGGCTGGCCGGCACCGTCACCACCGCCGACGGCACGCCCGTACGCGATGCCATGGTCACCCTCACCGATGTGCGCGGCGAGGTCGTCGCGACCACCCGCAGCGGACGCGAAGGCGCTTACGTCATCGGGGAGTTGGTGGCCGGCGAGTACACCCTCGCCTCCAGCGCACCGGCGTACCGGCCGGCCGCGCTGCCGGTCACCGTCCAGGCGTCGCGGGAGACCCGCCAGGACATCGAACTCGCGGGTGGTGCAGTGCTGCGTGGGACCGTACGGGCCGGTGGCGGGCGCCCCGTCGAGGACGCCCGGGTCACCCTGCTGGACGTCGCGGGCAATGTCGTCGACACCGCCGTCACCGGGCCCGACGGGCTGTTCCGCTTCGTGGACCTCGCGGCCGGCGAGTACACCGTGGTCGCCGCCGGATACCCGCCGGTGGCCACCGTCCTCCAGGTGGCCGGCGGCGGCCGCACCGAACGTGACCTCCAGCTCGGACACGAGGACTGACCACGCGCCAAGGGGCGGGGGCCGGGGGCCGGTTGTGCGGGCATACCACCTGTTCGGCCTCTTGGGGAAATGCCGCCCGCCGCATCAACCCGCGGCCGTAGCGTGGTGGCGGTGAGGCATGATCGGGGTACGAGAAAGCAACCGCCCATGGAGCGCGGTCCGTCGGACGCCGCCGGCCGGCCCGGTACGGCGGCGGCCCGGGTGGCCGAGCCGCGTCGCGCACTGCCGGGACGGATTCCGCTTGCGGTCGTGCTGGTGGCCGCGGACGGCCGGATCTCCCACTGGAGCGGCGGCGCCCGCCGGCTCTTCGGGCCCGGCCGTGCGGAGGCGGTGGGCACCCCCGCGCTCGACCTGATGCCGGTCACGGGTGCCCTCGGCGACAGCGGTGCGGAGGGGTGCGACGGGCCGGGCGGTCTGCCCGCCTCGTCGGGAGGTCCGACGTCCTACCCCACCGCGGGCCGGGCCCGGATGGCGACCGGCGGGGCGGGGCCCGTGGACCTGCTGTGGTGGGCGTACCCGCTCGCCGCCCCCGGCCCCGGTGCGACTCTCGTCCTCGCCGCGGACACCGCCCTGTTGCCCGACGGGCCAGGCGGGCCGGGCGGGCCGGGCGCCGGAGAGGAGCGCTGGATGCCCGGCTTCGCCCGGCACCCCGACACCGACTCGACCGACACCGAACCGACCGACACCGACTCGACCGACACCGATCTCCTCGCCATTGGTCTCCCCGGCGCCGACCTCCCTGCCACCGACCTCCCCGCCACCGATTTCCCCGACGCCGCCCTCTCCGGCGCCGCCGAACTGGCCCGCCGGATCCGCGGGTTCCTGCCGGACCTGAGTCCCGGCCTGAGCGCCCGGATCGTCGCGCAGGTGCGGGAGCTGGGCTGTCCGGTGCTGGAGATCAGCCGCCGGGACGGCCGGCCCATCGAGCTCGCCTAGGCAGGTGCCGTAGCCGCCCGTGGGCGGCCGGCTCAGCGCTGCAGGTCGCGGTGGATGGCGCGGGCGGCGCCCTCGACCGTGGCGACCCCGTAGTCCATGGTCGCGTTGCCGGTGGAGAGGACGGCCATGCCGTAGTCGTGGCCGCGGCCGGTGAAGGTGCCGACGCTGTTGATCCGCCAGCCGCCGGTGTCCCGCGGCAGCCAGCCGTTCTTGACGTGGACTGTCGCGGTGGCCGGGGCGCCGGCCGGTACGCCCCAGCGCTGGTCGGCCGCGACCCGGTGCATCAGGTCGAGTGCGTAGCCGCGGGAGGCCGGGCCGAGCACCGCCCCGTCCGTGGTGAGCAGCTGCATCAGGGTGAGCTGGTCGGCGGCGGTGACCTGGGTGAGGCCCCAGGACGCGCCGTGGCCCGGCACGGTGTCCTGCATCCCGGCGAGGTCCAGGAAGCGCTGGACGCCGGCCGGGCCGATCTGGTGCCACAGGGCGTTGGTCGCGTCGTTGTCCGACTTGGTGATCATGGCGGTCGTCAGCTTGACCTCGTGCTTGGTCAGCTTCCGGTGCGCCTCCTCGGCCTGCCGCAGCAGTGCACCGAGCACGGTGACCTTCACCACACTCGCCGAGTCGAAGTGGGTGCCGGACTTGAAGGCACACCGGGTGCCGGTGCGGCGGTCGTAGAAGGCCAGCGCCGAGGCGCTCCGCCGGCCGTGCAGGGCGTCGGCGATGTCGTGGGACAGGGCCGGGGCCAGGCCGGGCTTCTTGGAGCTGCAGACGACCTTGGCGCCGGCCACCGGGGCGCTGGCGGTGCCGGCCGCGGCCGGGGTCGCCGAGCTGAGCACCGTGAGCAGTGATCCGGCGGCCACCAGCGCGGCCAGTCCGCGGCGAGTGCCGGTTGCGAGGCGTCGTCCGTGGAGGCGTGATCCGTGCATGGGGTGGTTCCTGTCCCGCTGTATCGGGGCCCCGCCGGTGGCGGGTCGGCCCTGGGGTGACCGGAGGCGGTCGGGCCGGCGCAGCCGCGTGCGGCGGCGGTGCGCCCTTCATGGGTCACGGTGACGATACGGGGCAGGTCGGAGGGCACCCCGGGAATGTGAGGTGCTATGTCCGGATTTGGGAAGTGTGGCTCGGGTGTGAGATTCGCCAAATGGGGACGGACGGGGCGGGCCGGGCAGATCGGATGAGGGGAAGGGTGGAGGGAAGGGATGCGGCGCGCGGGGCGGGTGGTGCGGCGCCCCGGGGCGTGCCCCTAGGGGCGCGGCACCGGTTGGCGGAGGCGGCTGGGGCGTGGCCGGCGGGCCGCGGCGGTCCGTCGGCGGTGGGCGCCCGCCATCAGCCGGCGGCCGCGCAGGGCCAGCTCGATCTCGAAGCGGGTCCGCGGATCGCGCAGCCGGGCGCCGAAGAGCTTCTCCAGCTGGCGCATCCGGTACCGCACGGTCTGCGGGTGGATGCTGAGCGCCTTGGCCACCTCCGGCGCGCCCATCCCGCCCAGCCAGGCCAGCAGCGTCGCCTCCAGGCGCGCGCACCGCTCCGGTGACAGGCCAGCGAGCGGCCGGAGCCGGCGGGCGATGAGGGTGCGGGTGAGCGACTCGTCCTGGAGGAGCAGCAGGCTGGAGAGGTGGTCGTCGACGAACGCCACGCCCGCGGCGGGCCCGTCGCACCGGGCGGCCAGGTCCAGCAGGCGGGAGGCGGCACGGACCGAGGCGGCGGCGTCCTGCGGCGGCACCGCATGGCCGACCGCGGCGGCGCGGTGCCGCAGGATGCCCTTCAGTCGGGCCCGTCCCTCGTCGCCCTCGGCGAGCGCGCCGGGGATCAGCAGCCCCGGCGCCTCGTCCGGCAGGCTGACCAGGCAGTCGCCGAGCGCCGCGGCGACGAGGTGGAGGTCGGTGGCGGTCGCCAGCCGGACCGCCCGCACGGTGGCCGGCAGCGGCCGGCCGGCCCGCAGGACGTCCGCGATCAGCCGGGTGACCTGCGCCCCGTCGTTCCGCTCCAGGAGTTCCCGGAAGCCTGGATTGCGCTCGCAAAGGGAGCGGACGACCAGTTCGGTGAGGACGGCCAGTTGCTCGTCACCGCCGTCGTCCTGCGGGTCGCCGGGTTGTGCTAACGGGCTGGCGTTGCGTGCTGTGCTCATGATTCTGCCTCTGTCTCCTCATGTGGGAGGCCGGTCCGGGACGTTCTATCCCACCGGGCTGGGGGCGTCGGCGGCTGACAGAAGTCCGTCGAAACTCCATCGGAATTCTGGCGGATGCCCTTCCGCTTTGCGACAGAAACTGTGTGGAATACGGTGCCACACGAGCGTGTCCGCGTCACCTGCCGGCGCTGCGAGAGCTCACGGTGTTGCGGCCAACTCGGTGGTCCTGGAGGGTTCCGGACGAGGTGTCATGCCCTGTCGGGCGCGTTCGGCGCCTCGAAAACGTTGTGAACGAGTGATGTCCACAATCGTGCATACCGCCTGCCGCCTGCGATAGGACTGGTGACCGTGAAGATCCTCATCTCCGCCGACATGGAGGGCGCCACCGGCGTGACCTGGCCGGCGGACGTGCTGCCGGGCAAGCCGCAGTGGGAACGCTGCCGCCACCTGTTCACCTCCGACGTCAACGCGGCGATCGCCGGATTCTTCGACGGCGGGGCCGACGAGGTGCTCGTCAACGAGGCCCACTGGTCGATGCGCAACCTCCTGCTGGAGAAGCTCGACGAACGCGCGCAGATGCTCACCGGCCGGCACAAGTCGCTCAGCATGGTCGAGGGCGTGCAGCACGGCGACGTCGACGGCATCGCCTTCGTCGGCTACCACACCGGCGCGGGCACCGAGGGCGTCCTCGCCCACACCTACCTCGCCAACTCCCTCACCGGCGTCTGGGTCGACGGCACCCGCGCCAGCGAGGGCTACCTCAACTCCCTCGTTGTCGCCGAGTACGGCGTGCCCGTCGTCCTGGTCACCGGCGACGACCGCACCTGCCAGGACGCCCAGGGATACGCCCCCGAGGCGCCCGCCGTGGCGGTCAAGGACTACGTCTCGCGCTACGCCGCGGTCTGCCGGCCACCGGCCCGTACGGCCGCCGACATCCGGGCCGCGGCCGCCAAGGGCACGGCGCTGGCGGTCCGTCACGAAGCGGCGCGCCGGGGCCCGTTCCACGTCGAGTTGGAGTTCGACGCGGAGCATCTGGTGGGTGCCGCCACCTGTGTGCCCGGCGTGGAGCGCAGCGCAGAGCGCCGGGTCGCGTATACCAGTCGGAACATGTACGAAGCCATCCGGTGCTTCAAGGCGGTCACCACCGTCGTGTCGTCCGCCGTGGAGGAAGAATATGGCTGAGAAGAACGGGCAAGAGGGCGCCGCCGGCCACGGGGCCGGGGTGGACCGGCAGGCGCTGGACGAGGTGGTGCGGTTCACCTCCGACCTGATCCGGATCGACACCACCAACACCGGTGACGGCACCTGCCGCGAGCGCCCGGCCGCCGAGTACGTCGCCGAACGACTGGCCGACGCCGGCATCGAACCGACCCTGCTGGAACGCACCCGGGGCCGCACCAACGTCATCGCCCGCATCGAGGGCACCGACCCCGCGGCCGACGCCCTGCTGGTCCACGGCCATCTCGACGTGGTCCCCGCCGAACCCGCCGACTGGACCGTGCACCCGTTCTCCGGCGAGGTCGTCGACGACGTGGTCTGGGGCCGCGGCGCCATCGACATGAAGAACATGGACGCGATGGTGCTCGCCGCCGTACGGCACTGGGCGCGCACCGGCGCCCGGCCGCGCCGCGACATCGTGCTGGCCTTCACCGCCGACGAGGAGGCCAGCGCCGAGGACGGCTCGGGCTTCCTCGCCGACCGGCACGCCCCGCTGTTCGCCGGCTGCACCGAAGGCATCAGCGAATCCGGGGCGTTCACCTTCCACGCCGGCGGCGGGATGCAGCTGTACCCGATCGCGGCGGGGGAGCGCGGCACCGCCTGGCTCAAGCTGACCGCCCGGGGCCGGGCCGGGCACGGCTCGAAGGTCAACCACGACAACGCGGTCAGCCGGCTGGCCGGCGCGGTGGCCCGGATCGGCGAGCACGAATGGCCGGTCCGGCTCACCCCGACCGTCCGGGCCGCACTGCGCGAACTGGCCGCCCTGCACGGCCTGGACGTCGACGTGGACGCGCCGGACTGCGATGTCGACGCACTCCTCGGCAAGCTCGGCCCGTCCGCCAAGCTCGTCGAACCGACCGTCCGCAACAGCGCCAACCCCACGATGCTGTCCGCCGGTTACAAGGTCAATGTGATCCCCGGCTCCGCCGTGGCCCATGTGGACGGCCGGGTCGTCCCCGGTGGCGAGGCGGAGTTCCGCACCACCCTGGACGAGCTGACCGGCCCCGAGGTGGACTGGGAGTACCACCACCGCGAGGTCGCCCTGCAGGCCCCGGTGGACACGCCGACGTACGCCGCGATGCGGGCCGCGGTCGAGCGCTTCGACCCGGACGGCCACGTCGTCCCGTACTGCATGTCCGGCGGCACGGACGCCAAGCAGTTCTCCCGGCTGGGCATCACCGGTTACGGTTTCTCGCCGCTGAAGCTCCCCGAGGGCTTCGACTACCAGGCGCTCTTCCACGGCGTGGACGAGCGCGTACCGGTCGGGGGACTGCACTTCGGTGTCCGGGTCCTCGACCACTTCCTGCGCGCGGCCTGACCGGCCCGCGCCCCGCCCGACCGGTGGAGGAGAGGATCCGCACCATGGTGACCACGGCCCCTTACGGCAGCTGGACGTCCCCGGTAGATGCCCGGACGGTCGCCGCGCACGACGGCCGGCCGGCCTTCGTCGGCGTGGTCGGCGACGAGGTGTGGTGGACCGAGCCGCGCCCCGCCGAGGGCGGCCGCCGGGCGCTGGTCCGCCGGCGGCCGGACGGCACCGAGCAGACGGTGCTGCCCGCGCCGTGGAACGTCCGCAGCCGGGTGCTGGAGTACGGCGGCCTGCCCTGGGCCGGGACCGTCACCGAGCGCGGACCGCTGATCGTCTTCTGCGACTTCGCCGACCAGCGGCTGTACGCCTTCGAACCGGACAGCGGCCGGGAGCCCCGCCCGCTCACCCCGCTGTCCGAAGTGGGGGAGGGGCTGCGCTGGGTCGATCCGGTGCTGCGCCCGGAGCTGGGCGAGGTGTGGTGCGTCCTGGAGGAGTTCACCGGCGAGGGGCCGACGGACGTGCGGCGGGTGATCGCGGCCGTCCCGCTCGACGGCTCGGCGGCCGGACACCGGCAGTCCGTACGGGAGTTGAGCGACGACCGGCACCGGTTCGTGACCGGTCCGCGGATCTCCCCGGACGGCGGCCGGGCCGCCTGGCTCGCCTGGGACCACCCCCGGATGCCCTGGGACGGCACGCTCGTCATGCTCGCCGAGGTCACCGGCAAGGGCGAGTTCACCGCCGTCCGGCCGGTGGCCGGCGACCTCGGCCCGACCGCTCCGGGCGGCGGCGCGACCGGTGAGTCCGTGGTGCAGATCGAATGGGACGCCGACGGCTCGCTGCTGTTCGTCTCGGACCCCGGCGGCTGGTGGGAGCTCCGGCGCCTCCACCCCGGTGCGGAGGGCGACGGCGCGGTGCCGAGCCGCGGCCTGTGCCCCGCCCGGCAGGAGGAGTTCGGCGGCCCGCTGTGGAACGTCGGCGAGCGCTGGTTCCTGCCGCTGGAGAACGGCACCGTCGCGGTGCTGCACGGCCGCGGCGCCCTGACCCTGGGCATCCTCGACCCGGTCAGCGGCGACCTCGTCGACGCCGCCGGACCCTGGACGGAGTGGACGCCCACGCTCGCCGCGCACGGCAGCCGGGTCGTCGGCATCGCGGCCGGCCCGGACCGCTCGTACGAGGTCGTCGAGCTGGACACCTGCACCGGGCGCGCCCGGGCGATCGCCTGCCGGCACACCGACGTCGTGGACCCGGCCTACTACTCCCGGCCGCGGCACCGCACCTTCACCGGTCCCGGCGGCCGGGACGTGCACGCCCACATCCATCCGCCGCACCACCCCGAACACACCGCCCCGGACGGCGAGTTGCCGCCCTACGTGATCTGGGCGCATGGCGGCCCCACCAGCCGCGCGCCGCTGGTGCTCGACCTGGAGATCGCCTACTTCACCTCCCGGGGCATCGGCGTCGCCCAGGTCAACTACGGCGGCTCGACCGGCTACGGCCGCGCCTACCGCGAGCGGCTGCGCGGTCAGTGGGGCGTGGTGGACGTCGAGGACTGCGCGGCGGTCGCCCGGGCGCTGGCCGAGGAGGGCACCGCGGACCCCGCCCGGCTCGCCATCCGCGGCGGCAGCGCCGGCGGCTGGACCACCGCCGCCTCGCTGACCTCCACCGACCTCTACGCCTGCGGCACCATCAGCTACCCCGTCCTGGACCTCACCGACTGGGCGAACGGCGGGACCCATGACTTTGAATCCCGCTACCTGGAGGGGCTGGTCGGCCCGCTCGCCGAGGTCCCCGACCGCTACCGCGAGCGCTCGCCGCTGCACCGCGCGGACCGGATCACCGCGCCGTTCCTGCTGCTCCAGGGGCTGGACGACGTGATCTGCCCGCCCGCGCAGTGCGAGCGCTTCCTCGCCGAGGTGGCCGGACGCGGGGTACCCCACGCCTACCTGGCCTTTCCCGGCGAGGGACACGGCTTCCGCCGCGCGGAGACCCTGGTCCGCACCCTGGAGGCGGAACTCGCCCTCTACGCCCGGACGTTCGGCTTCGCGCGCGACGAGGTCCCGCCGCTGGAGCTCCGCGAGTGACCGGTGGCCGCGTCGGACGTGGGCCCCACCAGGCCCAACCAGGACGTCTGCGGCGGACGGTGGCGAACTGACGTCCCTACCGGAAACCGGGTCCGGAGCGTTGACACGTCATTACTCGTGTCACAACATGAACGCGCCGCTACCGACTGGTTGGTACGCCGTGTCCCCGTTGGAGGTCCTGGTGCCCCGCGAGTCCCGAGCCGTGTCCCGTCCGCCGCTCCGCACATCCCTCGCCCTGCTGGCCGGCACCACCCTCGCCGCGCCCCTGGCCCTGACCGGCCTCCCGGCCGCGGCTGCCGGGCCGTACACCGTCACCGCGCTGAAGGTCACCGTCCGCGCCGGCGGCCGCAGTTGCACCGTCGACACCGACGTCTACCGCCCGTCCGGCGTGGACGCGGCCCACCCCGCGCCCGCCGTGCTGACCACCAACGGCTTCGGCGGCAGCAAGGCGGACGGCTCCACCGACGCCCTCGCCAAGGCGTTCGCCGCCCGCGGCTATGTGGCGCTGGCCTACTCCGGCCTCGGCTTCGGCCGGACCGGCTGCCCGATCTCCCTGGACGACCCCCGGATCGACGGCCGGGCGGCCGGCCAACTCGTCGATCTGCTGGCCGGATCGCGGACCGCCGACAACGGCACCCGCCTCGACTACGTCGCCAAGGACGGCCGGGGCGATCCGCGGGTCGGCATGATCGGCGGCTCCTACGGCGGGGCGATCCAGCTCGCGACGGCCGCCGTCGACCACCGGGTGGACGCCCTGGTCCCGCTGATCACCTGGAACGACCTGTCCTACTCCCTCGACCCCAACAACGCCGGCCGCCGTCGGGGCGCCGGCGGACCGGTGCCGGGCGCCTACAAATGGCAGTGGACCAACGGGTTCTTCCTGATCGGCGAGGCGCAGGGCCTGCTGCACCCCGGCATCGACCCGTCGCGGGCCGGCGGCGCGGGCTGTCTGCACTTCGTCGCGCGGGCCTGCGGGACCAAGCGGCTGCTGGACTCCGGGAAGTACCCGGCCGCCCGCACCGAGGCCATGCTCCGCTATGCGCGCAGCGTCTCTCCGGTCTCGTACCTGAAGTCCGTCACGGCGCCGACGCTGCTGGTCCAGGGCCAGGCCGACACGCTCTTCAACCTCAACGAGGCGGCCGCCACGTACCGGGCCCTGACCGCCCAGGGCACCCCGGCGAAGATGATCTGGCAGTACTGGGGCCACAGCGGCGGCATCAAGAACCCGCCCGCGGGCGAACTCGCCCTGGCCAAGGGCAACATGGAGGGCAGCTACGTCGGGCGCCGGATCCTCGCCTGGTTCGACCGCTATCTGCGGCACCGCCCACACACCGGCACCGGACCGGCCTTCGCGTACTACCGGGACTGGGTGACCGGCGGGAACACCTACGCCACCTCCGCCACCTACCCGGCGGGCGGCCGCCGGCGGCTGTATCTGTCCGGCGACGGCAAGCTCGTCGACCACCGGGCCGAGGTGGTGCGCGGCAGCCGCGAGTACCGCAATCTGCGGGCCGCCACCAGCCATTCGGAGAGTTCGCTGGCCGGAATGCTCCAGCTGCCCGACCCGGCACCGTTCGACGCCCGCGGAACGCATCTGGACTGGACGTCCGCGCCGGTCACCGGCCGCCCGGTGGACGTGGTGGGCGCGCCCAGGGTGACGCTGAAGGTGGTCTCGCCGCGGACCGAGCAGGTGCAGAACTCCGCCGACGCGGCCGACAAGCTCGTGCTCTTCGCGAAGCTCTACGACGTCGCGCCGGACGGCAGGCAGACGTTGGTGCACCGGTTGGTGGCCCCGGCCCGGGTGGCCGATGCGACCCGGCGGTTCACCGTGGAACTGCCGGGCATCGTGCACCGTTACGAGCCGGGGCACCGACTGCGCTTCACCCTCGCCGCGAGCGACTCCGCCTATGCGGGCAATCGCGGGGTGAAGCCGGTGACGGTCACCAGCACGCCCGAGGACACCGGAGTCCTCGAACTGCCGGTCACCCAGGGGGTGTTGCGGTAGCGGATGAGGTGGCTGCCGTAGGAAACAAGAATCGGGGCGGTACGGTGCGGGCGCGCCGCGGGCGCCGGAAGCCGTCCGGCTGCCGCGCGCGTCGGCCGTGCCGTCCGCGGGGGTGTCGGCTCAGTCGTCCGTGATCGTGATGGCCTGCACGGGGCAGGCCCGGGCGGCCTCCCGCACCAGCGGGTCGCCGGCGCCGTCCTCGCGGCCGGAACGCACCAGGCCGAAGCCGTCGTCGTCCTGGTCGAACACCGCGGGGGCGGTCAGGGCGCACTGGCCGGCGCCGATGCAGACGTCCTGGTCGATGGTGATCCGCATGCCGGACCCCTTTCGTTCGTCCGCCGTCATGGCCGCTACCAGGCCAGCGGCAGTTCGATCATGCCTTGGAGAGTGTCTCCCGGTTTGAACGGAATCTCGGCAGCCGGTACGGCGAGTCGCAGATCCGGGATCCGGGTGAACAGCGAACGGAGCGCGATCTCCAGCTCCGCCCGGGCGAGGTTCTGACCCAGGCACTGGTGGATGCCGAAGCCGAACGCGACGTGGTGCCGGGCGGACCGCCCGAAGTCCAGCCGGTCGGGCACCGGGAAGGTGTTCTCGTCGCGGTTGATCAGGGATGCCGGGAACAGCACGCCGTCGTCGGCGCGGATCAGCTGACCGCCGACCTCGATGTCCTCCTTCGCCACCCGCAGCAGGCCGTCGGCGATGGACAGGAACCGCAGCAGCTCCTCCACCGCGGCCGGCATCAGGCTCTCCTCGGACTTCAACTGCGCCAGCTGCTCCGGGTGTTCGAGCAGGGTGAAGACGCCGAGCGAGATCATGTTGGCGGTGGTCTCGTGGCCGGCCACCAGCAGGATCATGGCGAGCCGGACCAGCTCGTCGTGTTCCAGGGCGCCGGCCCGCAGCCGGTCCTCGATCAGCTCGTCGAGCAGTCCGTCGCCCGGGCGCTTCTCCTTGTCGGCGATCAGCCCGGCGAAGTACTCCTCCAGCTTGGCCCGGGCGTCCTCCGCCTCCTCGGCCGAGCGGCCGCGCAGGATGCGGCGGGACTCCTCCTCGAAGAACTCGTGGTCGGCGTACGGGACGCCGAGCAGCGAGCAGATCACCATCGACGGGACCGGCAGCGCGAACGCGGAGACCAGTTCGGCCGGCGGGCCCTGTTCCAGCATCCGGTCGATCAGCTCGTCGACGATCCGCTGGATCTCCGGCCGCAGCGCGGCGGTCCGCTTGACGCTGAAGCTGGGGATCAGCATCCGGCGCTGGGTGTTGTGCTCCGGGTCGTCCACCCCGATCAGCGGGGTGCGGACCCGGCGGATCGCCGCGAACCGCTCGAAGGGGATCGGAAAGGCCGGGTTCTGCCGGTCGGCCGACAGCCGCGGATCGCTCAGCAGCGCCCGCGCCTCGGCGTGGCCGGTCACCGCCCATACCTTGCGGCCGTCGTAGAAGGTCACCTGCGTCAGCGGTCCGGCCGCCCGGAGCGGCTGGTAGGCACTGGGCGGGTGGTAGGGACAGGTGCGGTCCTGGAAGTAGGAAATGGCTTCGGTCACGACATGCCTCCCGGGCGAGGGGGGTTGGAGTGGACTCGAACCACTCGCGTGTGAGATGTCAACGCACATGCGCGCCGTATTCGCCGCGCTGATCTCCACTTCATGCCTCGGACACATGGCGCGTCTACGCGTAGACCGGCCAACTTGGTTCATCCGCGGTCGAGTTCGGTCACCCGCACCTCCTCCTGCCGGCCGTCACAGCGGACGCACCAGCATGTCGATCACGCCGTCCAGATAGCGCTCCCGCGCGGCCCCGTCCGGCAGGCTCCGCGGGACGGCGTGCGCCAGCTGGGTGTGCCCGAGGTAGGCGGTGTACGCCAGCAGTCCGCGCCGGCGCGCCTCCTCCTCGGGGAAGCCCAGCTCCGCGAAGAGCGAGGCGACATAGCCGATCCGCCGTTCGGTGACCCGGGCCAGTGCGGCCGCGACCCTGGGCTGCGCCGCGGTCGCGAGCAGGGAGACCTCCAGGGGGTCCTCGGCGGACCGGTTCGTGGCGTGCAGCAGCAGCCGGCGCAGCCGCTTGCCGGGGTCCGGCTCGGTCTCGACCTCGATGATCACGGCCTCCGTGCCGAGCTGCTCCCAGCGCTCCAGGGCGGCCTCGACCAGCGCCTCCCGGTTGGCGAAGTGCCAGTAGAAGCTGCCCTTCGTCGTGCCGAGCCGGGCGGCCAGCGGCTCCACGGCCACCGCCGCGAGACCGCCCTCGCCCATGGCCGCGAGGGCGGCATCGGCCCAGTCCTGCGCGGTCAGCCGCTGCCGGGGGACGCCGCCGGATTCCTTCGTCCGCTGCTGTCGTGCCATGTCCATACGCTACCGTACGGTGAAACATACGCCACCGTATGGAGGTGCTCCGTGCGTACCGTTCGCGACGTCCATTCCCGCACCGTCCAGGCCCCGGCCGAGACCGTCGGCGACCTGCTCGACCGGCTCGGCAGCGACCACGACCCGCTCTTCCCCGCGCCGGCCTGGCCCCCGATGCGCTTCGACCGCCCGCTGGGCGTCGGCGCGGACGGCGGCCACGGCTTCGTCCGCTACCGCGTCGGCGCCTACGAGCCCGGCCGCCGCATCCGCTTCGACTTCACCGACGGCAGCCGCGGTCGGCACGAGGTCACCGTCCACCCCGACGGCCCCGACCGCTGCCGCGTACAACACCTCCTGGAGGCACAACTCCCGCCCGTTCGGCGACTGTTGTGGACCCTCGCGATCCGTGCGATGCACCGCACCGTCGTCCAGGAGCTCTTCGACAACATCGAACGGGCCGCCGCGGGACGGCGGATACCGCCACCCCGTCGCTCCCCGTGGATCCGCCTGCTCAACCGCCTGGCGTGGGACCGCGCCCGGGCCGTCGAACTGCCCGCCGCCGCACGGCTCGCGCGCCGGGCCTTCCCGCGCACCGACTTCGAGGACGCCTGGCAGCTGGACCTCCGGCCCGGCCTGCCGGAGGCCCCGGAGGCGTGGCAGGGCGTACTGCGCGGGGCGCCCTTCCCGGTCGTCGGCCGGACGGACCAGGAGCTGCTGCTCGGTGAGGACGCCCGGCACCTCGACTTCCGGGCCTCGCTCCTGGTCGCGGACGGCACCGTCACCCTCGGCACGGTCGTCCGCATCCACAACACGGCCGGCCGGCTCTACTTCGCCGTGGTCCGCCGCGTCCACCCCTTCATGGCCCGCACGATGCTCCGCCGCATCCACCGCCGTCTGGCCCTCGCCGCCCCGACCGCCGCCGAGCGGGAGGCGGCGGTGCGGACCTGAGCGGCCGGGCTACTTCTCCAGCAGCGTGAGCAGGAAGGTGACCACCACGACGCCGATGCCGAGGGCGGCGCCGAGCACCGGGTCGACGTAGGCGAGGTAGACGGCGAGGCCGCCGAGCACGAGGGCGAGTGCGGTGCGAGTGTCCATACCCTCAAGTCCCGCCGGGGCGGCCGGAATTTTCGTCCCGGCCCGATGAAAAACTTCCGGCCCCCATCCCGTCCTTCCAGGGAGCCCGGGACCCCCGAGCGGTACCCGGTCAGCGGAGAGGGACGACACATGAGGCAGCTCTCAGGGGGCGGAAGCGACTCCGCGGAGTCACCCCGCCGGCTGTCCAAGGAGCGCGAGGCCGAGCTGATGGAGGCGCTGCGTACCGTCGAGCCGCGGCTGATCGCCTCGGTCACGCGGGTCACCCACGACTACCACCTGGCCCAGGACATCACCCAGGAGGTGTGCATCGCCATCTTCCAGGAGTTCCGCAAGGGCACGAGGTTCGAGAAGCCGGTCCTGGTCTTCGCGACCGTGGTGGCCCGCAACAAGCTCCGCGACCACTGGCGCAAGAGCTCCTCGGGCGAGCGGCCGTACGACGAACCGCCCGAGCACGGGCGGCGGTTCGGCCCGGACCCGGCCGCCGGCCTCGAATACCTGGAGCTGCTGGAGTCGGTGAAGGCGGCGATCGCCGACGAGCGGCAGGCGGCGGTCTGGGAGCTCACCCACGTCTGGGGCCTGAAGGGCACCGAGATCGCGGAGCTGCTGGAGATCTCCTCGGCGACGGTGAGCCGGCAGCTGGCCGCGGCCGAGGCGAAGGCGAAGTTCTGGCGGCAGGACGAGGACCTGGAACCGGCGTAGGCCCCGGGCTCCCGGCGGCCGCAGCCTCTGGCGGCCGCCGCCTGCCGGGCTGGATCCCGCCCCGAGGCCGTGCGGCAAACGCGGCTTCAGGGTGGGACCTATCCCGCCCCGGTCTTCACATCGAAATGGGGAGCATCCATGAGTGAACGTCAGTCCTCTCCGCACGAGAGGCTGCTGACCTATCTCCGAGAGGGGGACCGCCTCGTGCCACCGGACACCCGCACCGCGCACGACTGGGACCTGCGCTACGGGGCCCTCGCGGCGGCAGCCGACCTTGGTGGGGCCACCGAACCACCGGAGCCCACCGACCTCTCGCCGGCGTCCTGGTACGACGACGGACACCAGGCGGGCCTCGGCCGATCGGTGGTGAACCGGTGAAGGCCGGTCGCTTACGGAGGGACCTGAGCACGCACGCGCACGTCACGGGGGGCGTGCGCGCGCGGAGTTGACGGCGGGGGCACCGGCGGCGCGGCCACACGGGGGTGGGCGGCGCCGGCGGGGCCCGGAGCCGGCCACCGCGCGTTCCGGCGCGGTGCGGGGACCGTGGCAGACTGCCTGTATGGGGCAACGACAGGGGGACCAGGCCGGGCGCGGCACCGCGTCGGCGTGGGCGGCGCTCGGGGGTGAGCCGGGGCTGATCGAGCGGGTCGGGTACCGCGGGCCGGGCGGTCTGCTGCCGGCGCGGCTCGCGGTGGGCACCTTGGCGCGGGGCACGGTGGCCGTGTGTGCGCTCGCCGCGGCCGAGCTGGCGGCGACCCGCCACGGCGGCCCGGTACCCGCCGTACGCGTCGACGAGGGAGCGGTCGCCACCGCCTTCGTCAGTGAACGGCACCTCCGGATCGACGGCCGCCCGGTATCGGCGTTCGCGCCGCTGTCCCGCTTCTGGCGGGCCGCCGACGGCTGGGTGCGGACCCACGCCAACTACCCGCACCACCGCGCCCGGTTGCTCCGGGCACTCGGTCTGCCGGACGGTGCCGAGGTGCCGGAGGTGGAGGCCGAGCTGGCCGGGCGCGCGGCCGAGGAGATCGAGGAGACCGTGTACGCGGCCGGTGGACTGGCCGTCGCGGCGCGTACGCCCGGGCAGTGGGCGCGGCATCCGCAGGGCGCGGCGGTGGCCGCCCGTCCGCTGCTGACCCTGGGCCCGCTCGACTCCGGCGGACCGCCGCGCGTCCTGCCGCCGCTCGCGGGGCACCCGGTGCGGCCCGCCGCCGGTCTGCGGGTCCTCGATCTGACCCGGGTGATCGCCGGCCCGGTCGCCACCCGCACCCTCGCCCTGCTCGGCGCGGACGTGCTGCGCATCGACGCCCCGCAGTTGCCGGAGAGCCAGGACGCGCACAGCGACACCGGATTCGGCAAGCGGTCCACCGCCCTCGACCTCGGCCCGGCCGCCGGCCGGGCCACCTTCGAGGAGTTGCTCGCCCGCGCCGACGTCGTGGTCACCGGCTACCGTCCGGGCGCCCTCGACCGCTTCGGCCTGGCCCCCGAGGAGCTGGCCGCCCGTCGCCCCGGGCTGGTGGTGGCCCGCCTCTCCGCGTGGGGCCACGACGGCCCCTGGGCCGAGCGGCGCGGCTTCGACAGCCTGGTACAGGTGGCCACCGGCATCGCCGCCGTCGAGGCGGGCCCGGGCGGGACCCCCGGCGCGCTCCCCGCCCAGGCCCTCGACCACGGCACCGGCTATCTGCTGGCCGCCGCGGTACTCCGCGCACTGACCGAACAGACCCGCACCGGCGGCTCCTTCCTCGCCACCGTCTCCCTGGCCGGCACCGCCCACTGGCTGATGCACGACCTGTCGGACGGGAAGCGGAAGGACGGGCTCATGAACGGGCCCGGGCCTACGCCGTCCGATGCCGCCGCGCCCGGCGACCGCGGGTACGACCCGGCGGACCACCTCCGGGAGACCGTCGGCCCGCTCGGCCGGCTGCGCCACGCCGTGCCGCCGGTCTCCTTCGACGGCGCGCCCGACACCTGGGCGACCCCACCCGGCCGGGTGGGCGCGGACGTCCCGGTGTGGCGCTGAGAGGGGACGCCCCGGTGTGGCGCTGAGAGGGACGCCGAGATGTGGTGCTGAGGGTGGGAGCCTGACCGTACCCGCTGGCCGTAATCGCTGCCGTAATCGCTGGCCGTCCCGTGCGACCGTCCGTACGATTTGCCGGTGACGATCAACCACCGCTACCTCGCACGCGGACCGCGGGTGGGCATCCGGCCCCTCACCGCCGCCGACCGGGACGAGTTCACCGCCGGGGCGCGCGCCAGCGCCGAGCTGCACCGGCCGTGGCTCTACCCGCCGACCGACGCCGCCGCCTTTGACACCTATCTGCTCAGGCTGCAGGAGCCCCAGCGCGAGGGCTTCCTGATCTGCGAGCTCACCACCGGCCGGATCGCGGGCTACCTCACGATCAACAACATCGTGCACGGCGCCTTCCGCTGCGGTGCGATCGGCTACGGCGCCTTCGCGCACGCCGCCGGCCGAGGCCTGATGAGCGAGGGGCTGCGCCTGGTGCTCCACCACGCCTTCGGCGCGCTGGGCCTGCACCGGCTGGAGGTCAACATCCAGCCGGAGAACGCCTCTTCGCTCGCCCTCGTCCGGCGCGCCGGCTTCCGCCGGGAGGGGTTCTCCCCGGACTTCCTCTTCATCGACGGCGCCTGGCGCGACCACGAACGCTGGGCGATCACCAGTGAGATGGTCACGGAGCCGGCCACGGACGGGGAGACCGCCACGGACCGGGAGACCACTACGGACGGGGAGACCGCCACGGACGGGACGGAGTGACGCCGGTGGCCACCACGGAGGTGGCCTTCGGCCGCACGGTGCCGGTCTTCCGCATCTTCGACGTGGCCAAGGCCCATGAGTTCTACGTCGGTTACCTCGGCTGCGCAGTCGACTGGGAGCACCGCTTCGAGCCGGGGATGCCGCTCTACACCCAGGTCTCACGGGGCAACCTCGTGCTGCACCTGTCCGAGCACCACGGCGACGGGACGCCCGGCGGGGTGGTGTACACGGAGCTGACCGGGGTGCGCGCGCTCCACGCCGAACTCGCCGCGAAGGACTACCCGTATCTGCGGCCCGGTCTGGAGCGCGACGAGACCGGGTGGTCCCTCACCCTCATCGACCCCTTCGGCAACCGGCTGCGCTTCACCGAGCCCGAGCCGGAGGCCGAGCCGGAGCCCGAGTCCGAGCCGGAGTCCGGTCAGGAGTGAGGGCCCGCTCCGGACCAGCCTCGGTCACCGGGACTTGCGGTTGATCTTCATGGTGTCCATGTCGGTGGCCGTGGACCGCAGGTCGCGGTATCCGAGGCCGGCCGCGGTCAGCGCCGCTTCCGCCTTCTCCTCGCCGAGGGCGGCCGCCATCTCCTCGCCGTCCGCGGCGTCCGAGACGATGACGCAGCGGTAGCTGAACGAGTGCAGCGTGGCGTCGTAGGCCAGCGCGCCCTCGGGCGTGAACCGGTACTGCGACAGCCCGTGTTGGTCGGCGTCGGCGAGCAGCTTCGCCCGGGACGCGGCCGTCAGGCCGTCCCACTTGCCGCGGACGATCACCCGGTAGGTGTGCTGGGTCGCCATGGTCCTTGCGTCTCCTGTCGCTGCGTCAGTGGGCCGGGAGCGCCAGGCTATGCGGCGGTGTCCGCCGGCGCCCCCGATTTTCCGATGCGGTTGCATCGCACCGTTCCCGGGGCGGCATCGGCACCGTCCCCCGGACCGCATCGCACCGTTCCCGGGGCCTTCCTTTGCGTAACCCTGACCCCGCGGGCCGGAAGAAGCCCTGTTCAGACCGGCGAGGAGGCGGTTCCATGGTCAACAGGAGGCCGCCGACGCCGAGGTGGCCGGTCCCCCCTGCGAGGCAGCCGTGGCCACGAGCGTGCGACGCACCACCCTGACCCTTCCCGCCGCCCCCCTCGGTCCGGACAACCCCCTCCCCGCCCTCCAAAGCGGCCACGACCTGCACCGCGTGCACATCCCCCGGGACGCCGGCCTGCCCGCCGACATGGCGCGCCAGATCGGATACCGGCCGCTGACGTCGATCCTGCCGGTCGCGCGGCGCGACGGATACGGCCGCGACCGCCGCAGCACCGACCTCGACGCCCTGGTCATCGAGAACGACCGGCTGCGCGCCACCGTCCTGCCCGCGCTGGGCGGCCGGGTGTACTCCCTGCACCACAAGCCCACCGACCGCGAACTGCTCTACCGGAACCCGGTGTTGCAGCCCGCCGCGTTCGCCCTCAACGGAGCGTGGTTCTCCGGCGGTATCGAATGGAACATCGGCGCCACCGGCCACACCACGCTCGCCTGCGCCCCCCTGCACGCCGCCCGGGTCCCGGCGCCGGACGGCGGTGAGATGCTCCGGCTGTGGGAATGGGAGCGGCTGCGCGATCTGCCCTTCCAGGTGGACCTGTGGCTGCCGGACGGCTCCGACTTCCTCCACGTGGGCGTACGGATCCGGAACCCGCACCACCACACCGTGCCCGTGTACTGGTGGTCCAACATCGCGGTCCCCGAGGAGGCGGGCACCCGCGTCCTGGCGCCCGCCGACGAGGCCTGGCTCTTCGGCTACGAGCGGACCCTGCGCCGGGTCCCGGTCCCGGAGTCGGACGGCGCGGACCGCACGTACCCGGGGAGCAGCGAGTTCCCGGCCGACTACTTCTACGAGGTGCCCGACGGCGCCCGCCGCTGGATCACCTCGCTCGACGCGGCCGGCCGGGGTCTGGTCCAGACGTCCACCGACGTGCTGCGCGGCCGCAAGCTCTTCCTGTGGGGCACGGGCCGGGCCGGCCGGCGCTGGCAGCAGTGGCTCACCGAGCCGGGCACCGGCGGCTACGCCGAGATCCAGGCCGGGCTGGCCCGTACCCAGCTGGAGCATGTGCCCCTGGACGCCGGCGGTGCCTTCGCCTGGCTGGAGGCGTACGGGCCGCTGACCGCCGACCCCGCGGTGGTGCACGGCGCGGACTGGGCGGCGGCCCGCGAGGCGGTCGCCGCCGGGCTGGAGGCGGCCCTGCCGCGGGCGGATGTCGACGCGGCGTACGCGGCCTGGCTGCCGTACGCCGACCGGGAGCCGAAGGAAGTGCTGGCCACCGGGTCGGGCTGGGGTGCGCTGGAGGCGGCCCGGGCCGGTTTCCCGCTGCCCGGTACGCCGTTCGACCCGGCCACCCTCGGGCCCGAACAGGAGCCCTGGCTGGCCCTGTTGAGGACCGGTGAACTGCCGCCCGGCGGACCGCTGCCCGGCCCGGCGCCGACCGCCCCGGCCTGGCGCGACCTGCTGGAGTCCGCCCCGCCGGGCCCGGCCACCGACTACCACCTCGGCCTCGCCCAGTGGCAGGCCGGCGACCGCGCCCAGGCGGTCCGCAGCTGGGAACGGGCGGTCGGGCAGGGGGTGGGGGCCCGGGCCGGGCCACCGATCCTGAGGCAGGAGCCGGGAGGCGCGGGCGCGGGGCCACCGCCCCGGAGGGAGGTGCCCCGCCCCGCCGGCCCGAGGCAGGCGCCCTGCCGCTCTACTGCCTGGCCGTCGCCGAGTCCGCGGCGGGCGAACCGGCGCGGGCCGCCGACCGGTACGCGCAGGCCTGCGACGCGGTGGCCGCGGCGGCCGCCGCGGACGGTCCGTCCGCCCGTACCTGGCGTGCCGCGCTGCCCGCCCTCGTCCGGGAGGCGGTGCCCGCACTGCTCACCGCCGGCCGAACCGAGGAGGCGGCGCGGCTGCTGGCCGCGCTGCCGGAGCGGATCGCCGCCGAGGGCCGCTTCCGGTTGCTGACCGCCCAGGTCCTGCTCGCCCAGGACCGGCCGGAGGCGGCCCGGGAGGTCTTCGACGCCGGCTTCGAGATCGCCGATCTGCGGGAGGGCGACGAGACGCTCAGCGACACCTGGTTCGCGATCGCCGAGCGGCTGACCGCGGCCGGCGGACCGGTCACCGACGAGGTACGCGCCAGGGCCCGGTCCGCGCATCCGCTCCCGGACGCCTACGAGTACCGGATGCGGCCGGTGTAGCCGGCCTCCCTACGGGTGCGCCGGGCCCGTACGCCCGATCCGGTGAACGTGTGCGCGGATCCGGAATGATCCCGGACCGTCCCGTGTTGTGCCCGGTCATGAAGGCAATCAGCACACAGCGCTACGGCGACCCCGACGTCCTCACCTACTCCGACCTCCCCGACCCGAAGGTGGGCCCGGACTCGGTCCTGATCCGGGTCCGGGCGGCCGGGGTCAATCCGGTGGACTGGAAGGCCCTCGCGGGCTATCTCGACCCGATGCTGAACGTCCACTTCCCGCTCGTCCCGGGCTGGGACGTGGCGGGTGTGGTGGAGGCGGTCGGCGCGGACGTCCCCGAGTACGCGGTCGGTGACGAGGTCATCGGCTACGTCCGCAAGGACGACCTCCAGCACGGCACGTACGCCGAGCTGGTCGCCGCGCCGGTGCGGACCCTGGCGCGCAAGCCGGCCGCGCTCGGCTGGCAGCAGGCCGCCGGACTGCCGCTGGCCGGGCTGACGGCCTATCAGGCCGCGGCGCGGGTCGGCGCCAAGGCGGGCGAGACGGCCCTGGTGCACGCCGCGGCGGGCGGTGTCGGCTCGCTCGGTGTGCAGATCCTCGTCGCCCAGGGCCTCCGCGTCATCGGTACGGCCAGCGAGCGCAACCACGACTTCCTGCGGTCCCTCGGCGCCGAGCCGGTCACCTACGGCGACGGGCTCGCCGACCGGGTGCGGGCGCTGGCGCCCGACGGCATCGACGTGGCCCTGGACTTCGTCGGCGGCGGCGTGGTGGACGTCTCGCAGGAACTCCTCAAGGACCGCGGCCGGGTGGCGTCCATCGCCGACGGCGAGGTCACGGAGAAGGGCGGCCATCTGGTGTGGGTGCGCCCGGACAGCGACGACCTGACCGCCCTCGGCGCCCTCGCGGACGCCGGGAAGCTGACCGTGGCGGTCGACGCGGTGTACCCGCTCTCCGAGGCGCCCGAGGCACTGCGGCGGAGCATGGCGGGCCGGGCCCGCGGCAAGATCGTCCTGGAGGTGTCCTGAGAGAGCCCGGGAGAGCCTGGAAGACGCCGTCCCGAGCGGGTGCGCCGGACGGGGGAGCAGGCCGCCGGGGAGTTCCGTCAGGCTCCCGCGGCCTGTTTGCGGTCGACGTACTCGAAGATCGCACCGTCCGGATGACGGGCCACCACATTCCGGCCGATCGGCGTCGGCACCGGCCCGGCGATGATGTCCGCGCCGACCGCCGTCAGATCGGCCACCGCCTCGTCCACGTCCGCCACGGCGAGGGTCGCGGTGATCTTCCGCAGCACCGACAACTCCGCATCGGGGCCGCTCATCAGGAAGAAGCAGCCGACGGCCGCTACCGACACACCGCCGCGCTGGAAGCGGATCGCCTCCGCGCCCGTCAGCCGTTCGTAGACGCCGATCGCGGCATTGAGATCACCGACGCACACCCGCAGCGAGGTCCCCAGAATGTCCATATGAACCACCCTAGTTGGGCCCCCGGCCGGTACGCGATCACCTGTCCGTGATCGGACCGTCCGCACCCGCACCGGGACGGTGCGACCTCCCGGCGGCCGTCCCCGGCCCGGCGGCCGGGGACGGGACCGGGCTCAGACCCGGCACAGGATCTCGCCGTGCAGGATGCCGAACCAGCCGTCCTCCTCGGCGCCCCAGGCCCGCCAGGCCTCCGCGATCCGCCGCAGCTCGGCCGCTGTGGCGTGCCCGCCGTCCACCGCGATCCGGGCGTACGACGAGCTGACCGTGCGGTCCGCCCACAGTTCGCTCCACCAGGACCGCTCCTCCGGCGTCCGGTAGCACCAGGTGCCCGTGGTGGCGGTGATCGCCTCCGGTGCGAAGCCGGCCTGCCGGGCCCAGGCGTGCAGCCGGCGCCCGGCGTCCGGCTCGCCGCCGTTCGCCCGGGCCACCCGCAGATACAGCTGCCTCCAGTCGGCCATGCCGGGGACCTCCGGGTACCAGGTCATCGCCGAGTAGTCCGAATCGCGGACGGCGACGATCCCGCCCGGCCGGGTCACCCGGCGCATCTCCCGCAGCGCCTGCACGGGATCGCCCACGTGCTGCAGCACCTGATGGGCGTGCACCACGCAGAACGTGTCATCGGGGAAGTCCAGTGCGTGGACGTCGCCGACCACGAACCGGGTGTTGTCGGCCCCGCGCGCGGCCGCGGTGGCACGTGCCTGGTCCAGCACCTCCGGTGCCCGCTCCAGCCCGGTGACCTGGCCGTCCGGCACCAGCGCGGCCAGATCGGCGGTGATCGTGCCGGGGCCGCAGCCGATGTCCAGGACCTGCATGTGCGGCTTCAGTGAATCCAGCAGATATCCGGCCGAGTTGGCCGCGGTGCGCCAGGTGTGGGAGCGCAGTACGGACTCGTGGTGGCCGTGCGTGTAGACGGCGGACTCCTGCGGCATGGGGGCACTCCTTCGCATGCGTCGGTGTGCCACCCACGGTACGCGTCGATCTCGTATCTTGAGAGTCCCGTCTCAGGATGTGATCCGGTTGAACGTCCCGGCCCACCGGGTCGAGGTGCCGCTCAGTCGGGCAGCAGTCGATACACCGTCAGCGCCTCGCGCTCCTTCTCCAACGTCAACTCGCCGCCGGACATGGCCACTTCACCGTCGTACGCGACCGCCGCGGTCTCCCCGAGCCCGCCGATCCGCAGTCGCGGCAGCCGCGCCTCGCCGAGCACCGGCGAGCGGCGCGGCGTGCCCATCAGGGCCGCGGCGAGCAGCCGGGTGCGGGCCAGCCGGCCGCCGTGCACCACCCGTACGTCGAGCACCCCGTCGGCCAGGTCGTGCCGGCGCACCGGTGCGAAACCGAGCCCCCGGTACTGGCAGTTGCCCACGAACAGCAGCCAGACCGAGCGCCGTTCGCCGCCGATCCGCACCGACATCGGTTCCGCGGAGCGCAGCACCTCCCACGCCGCGAGCACCCCCGCCGGCCAGGCACCGATCCGGCCCGCCCAGTGCTCCCGGATCCGCACCAGCTCCGGATAGACGCCCACCGAAAAGGTGTTGAGGAAATAGCGCCCCTCCCGGTGCGGGCCGGTCCGGAAGCGCGCCAGGTCGACCGCGACCGCCTCCCCGCTCTGCACGGCCCGTGCCGCCTCCGCGAAGCTCTCGATCCCCAGGTCGTACGCGAAGTGGTTGGCGGTCCCGCCGGGCAGCACCGCCAGCGGCAGCCCGTGCCGCACCGCGACCGTCGCCGCGGCGTTGACCGTGCCGTCCCCGCCGACCACCCCCAGCGCGCCGCCCAGCTCCCGGGCCCGCTCCGCGGCGGCCTCCAGCGCCTCGTCCAGCGGCAGCTGTTCCGACCCGTCGCACACCACGACCTCGGCCTCCGGCAGCACCGCGTGCACCTCGGCGGCCCGGTCCGGGCGCTGGCCGGTGCGCTGCCCGGAGCCCGGGTTCGCCACCACCACCAGCCCCCGGCCGCCGGGCAGCGCGGGCGCCTCCGCGCGCGGCCGGGCCGGTGGCGCCAGCTGGGCGCGGGTCGGCACCAGGCCCCGTACCGCGAACGCCGCCCCCGCGCCCAGCGCGGCACCCGCCAGCACATCACCCGGATAGTGCACGCCCGTATAGATGCGGGAGAACGCCACGGAGACGGCGACCGGCGCCAGGGCCAGGCCCCACCACTTGTTCTCGAAGAACACCCCGGTCGTGAAGGCCGCCGCCGAGGCGGCGTGCCCGGACGGGAAGGAGGAGGTGAACGGCTGGCGGGTCAGCTGCCGTATCACCGGCACCGCGTCCAGCAGCGGCCGCTGCCGGCGCACCGAGCGCTTGCCGAGCGTGTTCACCGTGGCCGAGGCGACGGCCAGGGACGCCACCCCACGCAGCGCGGCCCGCCGCGCCGGCCGCCCGCCCAGGGCCACCGCGCCCGCCGCGAGCCCGAACCACAGCAGCCCGTGATCGGCGCTGCGGGTCAGCCGGGGCAGCACCCGCTGGGCCCCGGGCCACTCACGGGTGGCGATCAGGTGGAAGGTCCGCCGGTCGAGTCTGCTCAAGAGCGTTCGCATGCGGCACCTCCTACCCTCTCCCGCCCGGAACTGTGCTTCCATCATCCGGTGCTGAGGAGACGACGGGCCACCGACCTGGACGCCTGCACGGCCGTACTGGCCGAGGTGCACGCGCACAGCGGATATCCGCACCACTGGCCGGACGACCCGGCGCGCTGGCTGACCCCCGACGGACTGACCGCCGCCTGGGTCGCCCTGTCGGCCGGCCGGATCGTCGGCCACGGCGCGCTGTGCGGACGCGAGGTCAGCCGCCTCTACGTCGCCCCCGGCGCCCGCGGCGCGGGCCACGGCGGACGCCTGCTCGCCGCCGTCGAGGACGCCGCGTCGGCCCGCGGACTGCGCCCCGTACTGGAGGTGAAGGCCACCGACACCGCGGCCATCGCCCTCTACGAGCGGCGCGGATGGGTCCGCCGCGCCACCGGACAGCAGGACTGGGGAGCGGGGGAGCGGGTGACGGTGCACCGCTACGAGCGGGTGGGCGGCCCGGGCCATTAGGCCCCGTCGCTGACGTGTCGCCCCCGGGCGGCACCGGCGCGATCTGCGAAGGTGGACGGGGCCGCCCATCATGTGATGGGCCCACGATCGACCCGCCGTCGTGGAGTGGAGGTACGGATGCAGCGCGCCGCCCCCGATCCGCGGCCTGAGCCGGACCCGGACCCTCCGGTGGGCCTGCCGGTCCTCCCGGACCTCGCCGCGCACCTCGCCGCGGCCGCCGGCCGTACCGACGCCGAACCCCCCGGCGGCGGCGCCCCGCTGCGCTCCGCCGCCGCCGGCCACTGGGAACGCCGCGGCCTGGCCACCGGCCCCGGCCAGATCCTCGCCGCACCCGGGGCGACCCCGCTGCTGCTCGCGCTGTACGCCGCCGCCGACGGCGCCGTGGTCCTGCCCCGGCCCTGCTCCGAGTCGTACGCGCCGCCCGCCCGGCTGCTCGGCCGGGCGGTGCACCGGGCGCCGGTGCCCGCGGAGTCCGGCGGACTGCCCGACCCGTTCGCGCTGCTGGAGACCGTCCGCCGGGCCCGCGAGCACGGCGACCCCCCGCGGGTGCTGGTGCTCTCCGTCCCCGACGACCCGACCGGCACCTGCCCCGCGCCCGAGCAGCTGCACGAGGTGTGCGAGGCGGCGGCCGAGGAGGGCCTCTGGGTCCTCAGCGACGAGACCCGCCGCGACCTGCTGCACGAACCGCACGACACCGTGCTGCTCAGCCCCGCCGAGATGCTGCCCGGCGAGGTCGTGGTGATCACCGACCTGCGCGCCACCCTGCTGCCCGCCTCCTGGCCCGCCGCGCTGGCCCGCTTCCCGGACACCCGCCGGGGCGCCGAGCTGCGCACCGCGACCCTGGAGGTGCTCGGCGCGCTTCGCACCCCGCTGCCGGGACCGCTGGCCTGCGCCGTGACCCATGCGCTCGGCGAGCCCGACACCGTACGGGCCCGGACGGCCACCGTGGCCCGGATCCACGGCGTGCTCACCGCCGCCCTCCACCACGCCCTCACCGAGGCGGGCGCCGTCTGCCGGCCGCCGCGCGCCGGCAGCCACCTCTACGCCGACCTGGAGCCGTTGCGGCGCCCCCTCACCGCCCACGGCATCGTCGAATCCACCGCGCTGGAACGGGAGTTGGCGCCCTGGGCGGCGCGCGGCGGACACCGCTTCGGCGACGATCCGGGCGCGCTGCGGGTCCGGCTGGGCGCCGAGGCGCTGCTGGGCGCCGACCAGGAGCTGCGGCAACGCGTCCTGGACGCCCCCGACCCGCTGCAACTCCCGCACATCACCGAGGCGTTGACCGCCCTCACGCGTGCCCTGGCCGCGCTCACCTCCGCCGGGGACGGCTGATCCACCGGCCCGTGCGCGCCCCGACCCCGTTGTGAACCGCCCCGGTTCTGTCCACCGAATGGAGCCCCTCGATGACCGAACAGACCGAGCGCTCCCTCGCCGAGTCCGCCGACCACCGGGGCGGCACCGGCGCCGGACCGGGCGGGCAGGCGGACCCCGGCACCGCCCCGGCCACCGCCCCGGCACCGGTCACCGACACCCCGCCGCCCCTCGCCGAGCCCCGCCCGCTGGGCGAAACCCGCAGCTGGCCCCGGGACTTCACCGACCGGCTGACCGCCCCGCTGCCCGGCGTCCGCGCACTGGCCCGGATCGCCCGCGAGGGCAAACTGCGCCCGGCCCCCGAAACCCTCCGCGAGATCCAGCAGCTGCCGTTCGAGCCGGGCCCGCTGCCGGCCGCCGGCCCCACCACCCTCGCCCTCACCTGGGCCGGCCACGCCAGCTGGGTCATCCGGATCGCCGGGCTCACCCTCCTGACCGACCCGGTCTGGTCCCGCAAGATCCTCGGCACCCCGCCCCGGGTCACCCCCGTCGGCGTCCGCTGGGAGGACCTGCCACCGGTCGACGCCGTCCTCATCAGCCACAACCACTACGACCACCTCGACATCCCCACCCTCAAGCGGCTGCCCCGGCACACCCCGCTGCTGCTGCCCGCCGGCCTGGCCTGCTGGGCCCGCCGGCGCGGCTTCCGCCACGTCACCGACCTCGACTGGTGGGAGGCGGTCGAACTCCCCGCACCCGGCGGCCCGGTACGCCTCGACTTCGTCCCCGCCCACCACTGGAGCAAGCGCACCCTCACCGACACCTGCCGCTCCCTCTGGGGCGGCTGGCTGCTCACCGCCCCCGACGGACGGCGGGTCCACTTCGCCGGGGACACCGGCTACGGCCACTGGTTCGAGGAGATCGGCCGCCGCTACCCCGGCATCGACCTGTCCCTGCTGCCGATCGGCGCCTACGACCCGCGCTGGATGCTGCGCCCGGTGCACACCGACCCCGAGGAGGCGGTCCGGGCCTGCCAGGACCTGGGCGCCCGCGCCCTGGTGCCGATGCACTGGTCGACGTTCCTGCTCTCCGGCGAGCCGCCGCTGGAACCGCTGCGCAGGGTCCGCGCCGCCTGGGAGGCGACCGGCCGCCCCCGCGAGGACCTGTGGGACCTGCCCGTGGGAGCGTCCCGGGTGCTGGCGGAGCGCTGACCGGACGGTACGGCCGGGGCCGCGGTGGGACGGCTCCCACCACCGGCACGGTGCGGCGCCCGCCTTCGAGGAGCGGAGCGGCCCGCACGGCGCCCCCGTGGACGAAATACGGCCCGACGCCCCGCCCTCCGAAGGTTTTGCCGCGCCGGACCACCCTCCGCCGCACAAATCCCGCTGATTTGGGCCCCGGCCGGTCGATCACCGACCATTACCGTTGCTCGGTAACCCCGGGTGCACCGCGCACGACGAGAGGCCCACCACGCCATGCACGACCGGCACACCCGCCGCTTCGGTCTCGGGACCGCCACCTGCCTGGTGATGGGCAACATCATCGGCGGCGGAATCTTCCTCCTCCCGGCTTCCGTGGCCCCCTTCGGCACCGTCAGCCTGGTCGCCTTCGGCGTGCTCACCATCGGCGCGGTCGCCCTCGCCCTGGTCTTCGGCCGGCTCGCCGAGCGCCACCCGGACACCGGCGGGCCCTACGTCTACGCGCGCGAGGCGTTCGGCGACTTCGCCGGCTTCCTCTCGGCCTGGTCGTACTGGACGATGACCTGGGTCAGCAACGCCGCCCTCGCGGTCGCCGCGGTCGGCTATGTGCACGTCCTCGTCCCCGGCCACGCCTCCGCCGGCACCGACCTGCTGGTCGCGCTCGCCGCGCTCTGGCTCCCGGCCCTCGCCAACTTCGCCGGCACCCGCTACGTGGGCGCCGTCCAGATGGTCTCCACGGTCCTCAAGTTCGTCCCGCTGCTCTTCATCGCGGTCGTCGGACTGTTCTTCTTCGACCCGCACAACCTGGGCCCGTTCCACGCCGGCCACGGCAGCGCACTCGGCGGGATGTCCGCCGCCGCCGCGATCCTGCTCTACTCCTACGTCGGCGTGGAGTCCGCGGCGATGAGCGCCGGCGAGGTCCGCGACCCGGAGCGCAACGTCGGCCGGGCCACCGTCCTCGGCACCGTCGGCGCCGCCGTCGTCTACCTGCTGGGCACCCTCGCGGTCTTCGGGAGCGTCGCGCACACCAAGCTGGTGAACTCCACGGCGCCGTTCTCGGACGCGGTGAACGCGATGTTCGGCGGCCACTGGGGCGGCACCCTCGTCGCCGGCGCCGCCGTCGTCTCGATCATCGGCGCGCTCAACGGCTGGACGCTGATGAGCGCCCAGTCGCCGTACGCCGCCGCCAAGGACGGGCTCTTCCCCGCACCGTTCCTGGTCAAGCGCCGCGGCGTCCCCACCTTCGGCGTGCTCGCCGCGAGCCTCCTCGCCAGCGCGCTGACCGTCATCAACTACTTCCTCGGCACCGGCGGCGTCTTCCAGATCCTGGTGCTGATCACCACCTTCTCCGCCACCGTCCCCTACCTCCTCGCCGCCGGCGCGCAGGTCTACTTCCTCCTCACCGGCCGCCGCGACCGGGTCCGCCCGGCCCGCTTCGCCCGCGACCTGACCCTCGCGCTGGCCGCCTTCGGCTTCACCTTCTGGCTCGTCGCCGGCGCCGGCTACGCCGCGATCTACCAGGGCGTGCTGTTCCTCTTCGCCGGCATCCTCGTCTACGCCTGGATGGCCGCCCGCCGCACCACCCGGCAGGCCCCCACGGCCGACCAGACGGCCCCCGAGGACGACCACACGGACGACCAGGAGCCCGCGCGCCTTGCCGGGTGACCGCACCGGGGACAATGCCCCGGGCGCCCCGACGGAGAGGACAGCGTGATGCGGCTGCTGGTCACCGGTGCCGCCGGTTTCATCGGCTCGCACTACGTGCGCGCCCTGCTGGGCGGGGCGTACCCCGGCGCAGGCGACGTCCGGGTCACCGTGCTCGACAAGCTCACCTACGCCGGCAACCCGGCCAACCTCGCGCCGGTGCGCGACCATCCCGGCCTCACCTTCGTCCAGGGCGACATCTGCGACGGCCCGCTGCTCGCCGACCTGTTGCCCGGGCACGACGCGGTGCTCAACTTCGCCGCGGAGTCCCATGTCGACCGCTCCATAGAAGGCGCGGACGCCTTCGTCCGCACCAACGTGCTCGGCACCCACACCCTCCTGGAAGCGGTGCGCCGGACCGGCGTACCGCGCTTCGTCCAGATCTCCACCGACGAGGTGTACGGCTCCATCGAGGACGGGGCGTGGACCGAGGAGAGCCCGCTGCTGCCCAACTCGCCCTACGCGGCGACCAAGGCCGGTGCCGACCTCCTCGTCCGGTCCTACGCCCGCACCTACGGGCTGGACGCGAGCATCACCCGCTGCAGCAACAACTACGGGCCGTACCAGTACCCGGAGAAGGTCATCCCGCTGTTCGTGACCTCCCTGCTGTCCGGCGGGACCGTGCCGCTCTACGGCGACGGCCGGCACGTCCGCGACTGGCTGCACGTCGACGACCACTGCCGCGGCATCCACCTCGTACTGGAACGGGGCCGCCCCGGCGAGGTCTACCACATAGGCGGCGGCGAGGAACTCACCAATCTGCACCTGACCAAGCTGCTGCTGGACGCCTGCGGCGCCGGCCCGGACCGGATCCGCCACGTCGCCGACCGGCCCGGCCACGACCGCCGCTACGCCCTCGACGACCGCAAGCTGCGCGCGCTGGGCTACGCCCCCCAGGTGCCGTTCCGCACCGGACTGCTGCGCACCGTCGCCTGGTACCGCGACAACCCCGGCTGGTGGCAGCCGCTGCGCGTCCCGCACCCCCGCTGACGAGGGCCATTACCTCCGACGTCATCGACCCCGGCCGCGTCGCCCGGCAAGCTGAGGGCATCGGTTCACGGGCCGGCGCACTCCGGCCCGTGAACCGCGATCCCCCCATGATTTCGACGTGACGAGGAGCAGATCATGACGGAGCAGCAGCGGTACGCGGACGCGGTGGCACGGTACTTCGAGGCGTGGAACGCGACCGAGGAGGAGGCGCTCGGGAAGGCCGTCGCCGCGGCCTTCGACGAGCAGGCCACCTACACCGACCCGCTGGCCGACGTGGCCGGCCACGACGGGCTGGCGGCGGTGATCGCCGGGGCCCACGCGCAGTTCCCGGGGTTCGTCTTCCGGCAGCTGGGGGACGTGGACGGGCACCACGACGTGGTGCGGTTCGGCTGGGAGCTGGTGGCGCCGGACGGCACGGCACCGGTCGCCGGCTTCGACGTGGCGCGACTGACCGACGACGGCCGGATCCGCACCGTGGCGGGGTTCCTGGACCGGGTGCCCGCCATGTGACGGGCGGGCCCGTTATCCGGCCTGCTCACGCAGATAGGTGACCGTTTCCGGGTCGGCGGGGAGGAACGTCTCCACCGCGAGTTCGGAAACGGTCACATCCATCGGGGTGTTGAACGTGGCGATGGTCGAGATGAAGGACAGCACCCGGCCGTCGTGCTCGATCATCATCGGCAGGGCGAACGGCGCATGATCGCCGAAGGACGCCCGCTCACGGCCGCCCGGCGGCAGCGGATAGCCGCTCACCTCCTCGTAGAGCGCACGCAGCGGCGCGGACCGCATCAGGGCCAGCTGGCGCTCCATCTGGCCGAGCAGATGCTCGCGCCACTCCAGGAAGTTGCGGATGCGGGGCGCCAGGCCCTCCGGGTGCAGGGTGATCCGCATGGCGTTCAGCGGCGGTGCGAGGAGGGCCGGATCGACGTCCGACAGCAGCATGGTGATGCCGCGGTTCGCCGCCTGGACGGTGTAGAGCCCGTCGACCACCAGCGCCGGGAACGGCTCGTAGCCGGTCAGCAGCCGTTCCAGACCGGAGCGCAGGGCATCCATGGCGGGGTCGTCCAGCGGGGTCTCGGGGAAGGTGGGGGCATAGCCGGCGGCGATCAGCAGCGCATTGCGCTCGCGTACGGGTACGTCGAGGTGTTCGGCCAGGCGGAGGACCATCTCCTGGCTCGGGCGGGAGCGGCCGGTCTCGATGAAGCTGATGTGCCGGGCGGAGGAGTCGGCGCGCAGCGCCAGCTCCAGCTGGCTGATCCGGCGCCGGTCACGCCATTCGCGCAGCAGCGCGCCCACCCCTGTGCTCGTCTCCGGCGGGGCCGGCGCCGCAACAGTCGTCATGGCGATGACGGTAATCGATCGGCGGCCCGACGTACGATCGAATTGTCAGGAACCGTCGAGGCGCGGAGGTGACGGGACGTCACCGCGCCGGGCGGCGGCAGGACGACACCGGTGAGAGGGGAACGCGATGGGCGCCCAGGTGGAACCGCTCGGTGAGAAGGAGATCGAGGAACGGCTCGCGGAGCTGCCGGGCTGGTCCGTCGAGGACGACCGGCTGCACCGCGGCTACCACTTCCCAGGACACCTCCCGGCGGCCGTGATGGTCATGCACATCGCCCGCATCCAGGAGGAGTTGGACCACCACGCCGATCTCACGCTGGGCTACAACCGGCTGACCGTCGCGGTGAACACCCACAGCATCGGCGGCAAGGTCACCGACCTCGACTTCGGACTGGCCCGCCGCATCGAGGAGATCGCCGGGGCACACGGCGCGCACTGACCGGTGCGGCGCCCGCCCGCCCCGCCGGGCGGGCCGCGCTCAGTCGCCCGAGCGCGGCTTCACCACCCGGCCCGCCCGGGCCAGCTCCACGTTGAACTGCGCGCCCGACAGCAACGACAGATGCGAGAACCACAGCCAGATCAGGAACACCACCGGCCCCGCCAGTGAGCCGTAGAGCCGGTTGAAGGTGCCGACGCAGTCGACGTAGACGGCGAAGCCCGCGGACGACACCAGCCACAGCAGCACCGCGACCACGCCGCCGGGCGCCGCCCGCCGCACCCCGCGCGAACTCGGCGGCCCGGACCGGAAGAGCACCATGGCCAGCACGGCCGCCAGGATCAGCAGCAGCGGCCACTTCAGCACGTTCCAGGTGGCCTCACCGGCATCGCCCAGCCCCAGCGCCCGGCCCGCCCAGGCCGCGATCGGCCCGCTCACCAGCAGCGCCACCGCACTGCTGATCAGCAGCGCCATCAGCAGCAGCGCGGTGGCCAGGATGCGCGGCGCCTTGCGCCACGGCGGCCGGTCGTCCTTCGTCCGGTGCATGGCGTGCAGCGCCCGGCGGAACACCGCCAGATAGCTGCACGACGACCACAGCGCGCTGACCAGCGCACCGCCCACCACCACCCACGCCGCGGTGCGCTGCTGCGCCATGGTGGCCAGCGCGCGGTGCACGGTCCCGCCCGACCCGGCCGGCGCCAGCGAACTGATCTGCTCGACGAGCTGCTCGGTGGCGGCCGGATCGGCCAGGCCGATCAGGGACACCGTGACGATCAGCGACGGCAGCAGCGCCAGCACCGAGTAGTACGTCAGGCTCGCCGCCCAGTCCGTGACGTCGTCGTGCCACACCGACAGCGGTGTCCGGCGCAGCGCGGTGCGGCACTGGGCCCAGGTGGGACGGGTGGCCGGCTGCCGCGGCCCGGCCGCCCCCAGGGCCCGGTCCAGCAGTGTCCGGTCCATCCCGCGACGCGTCCCGGTGTCGCCCATGTCGTCATCCGTCCTCTCCGTCGGTACGTCCTGCATCATCCCCCGGCGGCGGGACCGCCCACGCCACGGTGATCTGCGCCCGCGGTGCGCCGGCCGGCGACGTTCCCGCCCGTACCGCTACTCCTGCCCGCGTGCGCGCCGGAACCGCAGTGCCGCGTCCGCCAGGTCCACCAGCGGCTCCGGGTAGTCGAGCGCGGCACGCTCGGGCCCCCTCAGCCGCCACGGCCGGTGCACCGAGGGCCCGTCCAGGCCCGCCAACTCGGGGACCCACCGCCGCACATATTCACCCTCCGGGTCGAACCGCCCGGCCTGTACGAGCGGGTTGAGGAGACGATTGGGCCGGGTGTCGGTCCCGGTCCCCGCCATCCACTGCCAGTTCAGCTGGTTGTTGGCCACGTCACCGTCCACCAGCAGGTCCAGGAAGTGCCGGGCGCCCACCCGCCAGTCCACGTACAGCGTCTTGGTCAGGAAGCCGGCCACCAGCATGCGGGCCCGGTTGTGCATCCATCCCTCGTGCCGCAACTGCCGCATCCCCGCGTCGACCACCGGGAACCCGGTCCGGCCGGCCTTCCAGGCCGCCACCTCCGCGTCCGCCCGCCGCCACCGGTCGCCCCGGGAACGGTAGTCGGCGGCCGCCGCGTCCGGGCGGGCGGCCAGTACCTGGTGGTGGAAGTCCCGCCAGGCCAGCTGCCGTACGAAGGCCTCAGGTCCGGCCCCGGCAGTCCCGGACGCCTTGTGCACCAGCTCCACCGGCGAGAGGCAGCCGAAGTGCAGATACGGCGACAGCCGCGAGGTGGCATCGCCCGCGAGGTCGTCGTGCCGCTCCTCGTAAGCGGCGAGACCGGACCGCTGCCAGGACGCGAACCGGCGGCGGCCGGCCCGCTCGCCGCCCTCCGGTAGCGCCGGCGACGGCCGGCCGCCCGGGCACAGCTCCACCGCCGACGGCACCGCCCCGGACCGCACCCCCTCCGGCACCGGCACCGACCGCGGTGCCGGCAGCACCGCCCGCAGCTTCTCGGCCCGCCAGCGCCGCAAGTACGGCGTGAAGACCGCGAAGTGGTCCCGGCCCGGCCCGGCGGGCAGCACCGCACCCGGCGGTACGGCGGTGATCACCGCGTCGTGGACGACCAGCGCCCGCCCCTCACCGGCCAGCGCCGCGGCCAACCGCCGCTCCCTGCGCTGCGCGTAGCCGCTCACCCCGGCCGCCAGATGCACCTCCCCGGCCCCGGCCTCCGCCGCGACCCGGCAGGTCTCGGCCACCACATCGCCCGTACGGAGGACCAGCCGGCCGCCCCGTTCGCGCAGCTGCGCATCGAGGTCCGCCAGCGCCCCGGCCAGGAAAGCGGCCCGGTTGGGCACCGCGAACCCGGCCCGCGCGATGCCGGAATCGACCACGAACAGCGGCACCACCCGCGCCGCGGCGCGCAACGCGGCCCGCAGCACCGGCTGGTCGTGCACCCGCAGATCGGAACTGAACAGACAGATCGCCACATCCATGGCCCCTCTCTACACCGGGCCGCGGCAGGATCAGGCGAACGGCAGGCCCCGCCACGGCGAGGACGGATCCTGGGTGAGCACCCGGTGCAGATGCACCGTCTCCGCGTACGCGGCACCGAACCAGCCGTTGTCGAAGGCCAGCACCCGGCCCAGCGCGTACCCCGCGGCGAACTCCTCCCACGAGCCGTACACCTCCGCGGCCCGTGCCCCGGCGCGCTGGACCGCCTGCTCGGCCTGCGGCGGCGCGCACAGCCGGGCGCCCAGGCCCCACCGGGCCAGGGCCACGGCATGGGCGAGGTCCAGCGCCACCACGGACACCACCGCACCGCCGGCCGGCAGCAGCCCGTCCGCGCGGAACCGCTCCTCGTACCGGGCCACCAGCTCGGGCAGGTGGGGCGCCGCGTCGTCGGTGGCCGGCGCCGCGTCCGCCGCGTCCGCGGTGCGCCGGTCCGCCCGGGCGCGCAGCGCCGCCTCGGCGTCCGCCGGCGCAAACCGGCCCGCCAGCAGCTGCTCCAGGCGCTGCTGCCAGCCCACCGGATCGGTCACCGACCACTGCTCGCGCAACGTGCCGGCGTCCGTCGCGGAGTCGAGGAACGCCGTCCCCAGCTCGTTCCAGGGCACGCTGTGATGCACCGACAGCGGCGCGCCGCACGCCAGCCCCTGCGCCACCGGCCCGTGCAGCGGACCGCCGAAGTGCGTGACCAGCAGCCCGCCCGGCCGCACCCCGACCTGGGAGCGGATCCGCAGCCAGCCGGCCCGGTGGGCGGGCGTGGCGGCCAGGTACGCGGCGCACGGCGTGCCGGGGTCGACCGCCAGCCGCCACTTGTCGTTCGGCCAGTCCTGCGCCAGCTCCTCCAGCGACACCCGGTCGAAGAGCTGCTGCGGCTGCCACGGCGGCAGCATGCCCCGGGTCAGGACGGGGATGCACTTCCCGCCCACCGCAGGGTCGTCGTAGACGGGGAGCGGGTCCTGGCCCTGCTGAGGGGCCGCCAGATACAGGTCCTCGCCGGCGATCGCGGCGACCTGTCCGTCCCCGTCACCACGCGCCGTCGCTTCGTACAGCCGCCGCTCGGTGTCCGTCGGCGGCATCCATCCCGGAGTTGCCACGGCCCCGACCCTACGAGCACCGCCGCGCGCCGCGGACTTCGGGGTTGCCGGCCCGGCAAGACCGCTTGCGGCCGCCGCCCGGCGGCCCGGCCGCGGTCGTCCGGTTGCGGTCGTCAGCCCTGGTTCAGCGGATTCGGCGTGATCACGGCGAAGGTGGCGCCCTGCGGGTCCGTCACCACGGCCATCCGGCCGGCCATCATGTCGAACGGCTGCTGGAGCGCCGCGCCGCCGGCCGCGGTCACCTTCGCCACCGTCCGGTCGGTGTCCGCCACCGAGAAGTACGGCAGCCAGTGCGAGGGCGTGTCGGGCGCCATCTGCTCGGACATCGGCTGCATACCGCCCACGGCACGGTCCTTCACCTTGAGCGCGTAGTAGTTGTCGGCGCCTTGCAGGGGGACGTTCTCGATGCCCAGCGCGGCCCGGTAGAAGGCCGCCGCGGCGGAGCTATCGGTGGTGTTGAGCTCGTTCCAGATCAGCGCGCCGTGCTCGTTGACGATGCCCGCGCCGGGGAAGTCGACGGCCTGCCAGACACCGAACACCGCCCCCGTCGGGTCGGCCGCGATGCACATCCGGCCGAGCGACATCACGTCCGTGACGGGCATCAGGATCGTGCCGCCGGCCTTGCTGACCGCCTCCGAGGCGGTGTCCGCGTCGTCGGCCGCGAGATAGGTGGTCCACACCGTCGGCGGCGGGGGCTGGTTGTCCATCGCGAGCGCGGCCATGATGCCGGCCACCGGCCTGCCCTTCAGCTGGCACACCGCGTAACCGCCGGTCTCGGGGGGCCCGATCTCACCGGTCCAGCCGAAGACGCTCGCATAGAAATCGATGGCGGCCTGCTGGTCGGGGGCCGCGAGGTCGACCCAGCAGGGGGTCCCGGGCTGATAGGGAGAGGTGACGTCGGGCATCGTGGCCTCCTCGGGGGCAGGGGCGGGCCGGGCCGCGCGAACCGCCCGCCGGGTGCGCCCGGGGACGCCGCACGCTCCACCCTCCACACTTCCTGCCGTCCGCCGACCCCGCCACTCGGGCCGGAGGGCCCATGGCACGGCGCCGCCCGGTGGTCCGGGCGGCGCCGTGCGCGCGGCAATCAGGCCATGTCGAACGTGGCCGGGTCCGGGCCGAGGCGGCTGCCGGTCTCCAGGCCGGCCAGCGCCGCGAAGTCGTCACCGTCCAGCTCGAAGCCGAACACGTCGATGTTCTCGACGATCCGCGAGGGCGTGACGGACTTCGGGATGACGACATTGCCGATCTGGACGTGCCAGCGCAGCACCACCTGGGCGGGCGTCCTGCCGTGCTTGGCGGCGATCCGGCCGATCGTCGGGTCGTCGAGGAGGCCCCGGCCCTGGCCGAGCGGCGACCAGGCCTCGGTCGCGATGCCGTGCCGGACGTGGAAGGCGCGGGACTCCTCCTGCTGGAGGTGCGGATGCAGCTCGATCTGATTGACGGCCGGGACGACGGAGGTCTCGCCCAGCAGCCGCTGCAGGTGCTCGGGGAGGAAGTTCGAGACACCGATGGCCTTGGCGCGGCCGTCGGCGAGGATCCTCTCCAGCGCCTGGTAGGTCTCGATGTAGAGGCCCTTGGCCGGGACCGGCCAGTGGATGAGGTAGAGGTCCACGTACTCCAGGCCGAGCTTGGTCAGCGAGGCGTCGAAGGCGTGGAGCGCCGCGTCGTAGCCATGACCGGAGTTCCACAGCTTGGTCGTGACGAACAGCTCTTCCCGGGGAATGCCCGAGGCGGCGAGCGCCTTGCCCGTGCCCTCTTCGTTGCCGTAGGCCGCCGCGGTGTCGATGCTGCGGTAGCCGGCGGCCAGGGCCTGTCCCACGGCGGTGAACGCCTGGTCGTCCTCGACCTGCCAGACGCCGTACCCGAGCTGCGGCATGGCGATGCCGTTGTTGAGCGTGATGGACGGAACCTTGCTCACGGGGGGATCGGTCCTTATGTCGACGTTCGTGTTCCGGATGGTTCAACGATCATCCGCCCCGGCACATTCCCGCGCACGCCGGCGGTGAGTTCGCCGAGGGTGAAGCCGCCCGCGCAGAGCACCACCACCCCGGCGAACAGGTCCAGCGCGCCCACCAGGCCGGGCAGCCCGCCGGAAACCGCCGGCGCGCCGGGGGAGAGGCCGTCGGCGATCGCCCGGCCGAGCCACAGACAGCCGCCGCAGGCGAACGCCGAGGCACTGCCCGTCCACGCCAGGGCGAGCGGCACCCGCACCGGCAGCCGGGGCCGGAGCCGCGGGAGGACCAGGAGCAGCAGCCCGGCCGCGCCGGCGAGCGAGAGCAGACCCTGCGACCAGTCCGACGCGGCGCTCAGCACCGTACCCCCGTCCGCGTCACCCGCCGGCACCCCGAGCGTCGAGCCGGCGCCCCACAGCACCTGCACACCGCCCAGTACGGCGAGCAGCACCGCCGCCGGCACCAGGAAGATCCGCTGCAGCGCCCGGCTGCCGGTGTCCGGCAGCGCGTCCACCGGGCGCCGCAGCAGACCGCCCCACCGCTGGTGCGCGTACACCGCGAAGGCACCGAGCAGGGTCACGCCCTCCACGAGGAAGCCGCCGTAGACCACCCCGCAGACCCAGGGCGCGAGGAAGTCCCCGGCCGCCATCGGGTTGGGCCGGCCCGTCAGGAGACCCGCGACGCTGCCGCCCACCACGCCCGTGACCAGAGGCACCAGCAGCCCGGAGGCCATCCACAGCGGGAAGGCCAGCAGCCAGGCGGGGGCGCGCCGGCCGCCCGGGCGGGCCAGGGTGTGCGCCACCGACGCCGCGACCGCGTCGAGCAGGAAGGTGAAGAGGTTGGCCGCGAACCAGGCGGCGCGGCCGATGCGGTGGGTGTCGACCACGCCGACGTCGAAGCCCAGCACCCACAGCAGTTTGAGCGTCAGATAGGGCAGGCAGGCGACGACCGCGATCCGGCCGAGGACGGTGAGACGGCGAGAGTCCATGCAGCGGAGTCTGCTGCGCCGCCGGCCCGCGATCCTCGTGCCCGGGACCGATCCGGCTCCGCCGCACGGGGGAGCCCGCCCACCGCCCCGGGCCGGGCCGGTACCTCCGGCCCCGCACGCCTCACCCCTTGTACAGCGCGTCCACCTCCACCGAGTACGCCGTCTCGATCGCCTTGCGCTTGAGCTTCAGCGACGGCGTCAGCAGCCCGTGCTCCTCGGTGAACTGGTGGGCCAGTATCCGGAACGTACGGATCGACTCGGCCTGCGAGACCAGCGTGTTGGCGGCCACCACGGCGCGCCGGATCTCGGTCTCCAGGTCCGGGTCGCGCACCAGGTCCGACGGCGGCATCTCCGGCTTGCCGCGCATGGCCAGCCAGTGCGCGACGGCCTCCGGATCGAGGGTGACCAGCGCGGCGATGAACGGCCGGTCGTTGCCGACGACGATGCACTGGGCGACCAGCGGATGCGCCCGCACCCGCTCCTCCAGGGACACCGGCGAGACCGTCTTGCCACCGGAGGTGACCAGCACCTCCTTCTTCCGGCCGGTGATCGTCAGATAGCCGTCCTCGTCGAGCGCGCCCAGGTCACCGGTGGCGAACCAGCCGTCGTGCAGCACCGCGTCGGTCGCCTTGGGGTCGTTGTGGTAGCCGTGGAAGATCTGCCCGCCGTACAGCCAGATCTCACCGTCCTCCGCGATGTGCACGGTCGTGCCGGGGACGGGCGTGCCGACGGTGCCGAAGCGGGTCCGCTCGGGCGGGTTGGCGGTGGCCGCCGCGGTGCTCTCGGTCAGGCCGTAGCCCTCGAAGATCCGCACGCCCGCGCCGGCGAAGAACAGCCCCAGCCGGCGCCCCATCGCCGAACCGCCGGACATCGCGTGCCGCACCCGGCCGCCCATCGCCGTACGGACCTTGCTGTAGACCAGCTTGTCGAAGAGCTGGTGCTGCATCCGCAGGGAGGCGCTGGGCCCCGAGCCGGTGCCGAACGCCTTGTTCTCCTGCGCCTCGGCGTAACGGACCGCGATCTCCACGGCCTTGTCGAACGGGCCGACCTTGCCCTCCGCCTCGGCCTTCCGCCGGGCCGCGGCGAAGACCTTCTCGAAGATGTACGGCACCGCCAGGATGAACGTCGGCCGGAAGGTCTGCAGGTCGGGCAGGAGCGCCCGGGCCGCCAGCTCGGGCTGGTGGCCCAGCTTGACCCGGCCGCGGACCGCGGCGACCTGCACCATCCGCCCGAAGACGTGCGCCAGCGGCAGGAACAGCAGGGTCGCCGCCTCGTCGTTCGGCTTCGAGGTGAAGACCGTCTCGTAGCGCATGACGATGTTGTCGGACTCGGCCATGAAATTGGCGTGGGTGATCACACAGCCCTTGGGACGGCCGGTGGTGCCCGAGGTGTAGATGAGCGTCGCGGTGGCGTCCGGGGTGACCGCCATCCGGTGGCGGTGCACCACGTCGTCGTCGATGTGCGCACCGGCCGCGGTCAGCTCGGCGACCGGGTCGGCGTCCAGCTGCCACAGCTTGCGCAGCTGCGGAAGCCGGTCGATGACCGAGCCGACGGTCATCGCGTGGTCCTCGTGCTCCACCAGGCACGCCGAGACGCCCGCGTTGTGCAGCATCCAGAAGACCTGCTCGGCGGAGGACGTCGGATACAGCGGGACGGACTGGACGCCGATCGACCACAGCGCGAAGTCGAACAGGGTCCACTCATAGCGCGTACGGGACATGATGCCGACCCGGTCGCCGAACCGGACGCCCTGCGCGAGCAGGCCCTTGGCCAGCGCGATCACCTCGTCCCGGAACTGGGCGGCGGTGACGTCCTGCCAGTTCCCCGCGTCGTCCTTGCGGGCCAGCGCGACGCGTCCGGGATCGGCCTCGGCGTTGTCGTACACGGCATCCGCCAGCCCGCCGACCCGGGGCGCGGTCGCCAGAGGGGGGACGGTGAACTCGCGCAATGACCTAGCTCCTCGTGGTGTTGCTCACAAGGCCGCGACCGTACCCCACGGGGGCGTCATCCGGCAGGTGCCTACCACGGCGCGAAGCCGTCCCCGCGGGAACGCGCCAAGAGGAGAAAACGGATGACTTCGGAGAAGCAGGGACACGATCCGGGCTGTTCAACGCCGGACGATCACGACGCCGGGACCATATCTGCACCAAATCTCTGCACCTGACACCGGATCACACGCTCTGGTCGCGGAACATCCGTGGTCACGCCCGCTACGGAAGCTGCAGCCGGTCGCCGCCGGCCAGGATCGCTTCGGCCAGTGCCTCCGCCGGGCCCCGGGCCGCGCGATCGCGCCGCCCATGGAGAAGAGCGAAATCCACGCCGCCCAGTTCCGGCAGACCCGACCGTGGCTGAATCTGCACCAGACCTGGCGGGATCATGCCCTTGGTATGTGCCATAACGCCCAGACCTGCCCGGGTTGCGGCGATCAGTCCGTTGAGGCTTCCGCTGGTACAGGCGATCCGCCACTCCCGGCCCTGCCGCTCCAGCGCCTCCAGCGCCCGGGCCCGGGTGACCGCGGGCGGCGGGAAGACCACCAGCGGAACCGGCCGCTGCGGATCCAGCCGCAGCCGCTCGGCACCCACCCACACCAGCCGGTCGCGCCACACCAGCCGGCCGCGGCTCTCCTCCGGACGTCGTTTGGCGAGCACCAGATCCAGCCGCCCGGCCGCCAGCAGCTCGTGCAGCGTGCCCGACAGCTCCACGGTCAGCTCCAGATCGACCTCGGGGTGGTCCCGCCGGAACCCTTCGAGGACCTCCGGCAGCCTGGTCAGCACGAAGTCCTCCGACGCCCCGAACCGCAGCCGGCCGCGCAGCCGGGTCCCAGCGAAGAAGCTCGCGGCCCGCTCGTTCGCCTCCAGGATCGTGCGCGCGAAACCGAGCATCGCCTCGCCGTCCTCGGTCAGCTCCACACCATGGGTGTCCCGGACGAACAACCGCCGCCCGGCCGCCTCCTCCAGCTTCCGCACGTGCTGGCTCGCGGTGGACTGCCGCAGCCCGAGCCGCTGCGCGGCCTGCGTGAAGCTGAGCGTCTGCGCCACCGCAAGGAAGGTGCGCAGCTGCACGGGCTCGAACATGACACCTCCAGGGGGCGTGGGGCGGCCGACGCGTGGGGCGGCCGTCGCCGACGGTCATGGGCCCGGCCGTCGCGAGGCCCTCGTGATGCATGCACCACCGCGATCCATGGCCCATCGCGATCCATGATGACAGTTACCACGGTAAGAGGGCTTCCCGATCGCCGCCCGGCCCGGCACCCTGGGCAGCGCACCGCCCGTCGCCCGCCGGACCACCGAAGAGAGACCATGCGCCACCCTTTGCCCAAGCCGCCCTCCTGGCTGCCCGTGGACGGCTACATCCTGGCGCTGGTCGGCACCGTCGCCCTGGCCGCACTGCTGCCCGCCCGCGGACCGGCCGCCACGGTCGCCGAGGGCGCCTCCACGGGAGCCGTCGCGCTGCTCTTCTTCCTCTACGGCGCCCGGCTCTCCACCCGCGAGGCGATGGCCGGCCTGCGCCACTGGCGGCTCCACCTGACCGTCCTGGCCTGCACCTTCGCCGTCTTCCCGGCGCTCGGCCTGGCCGCCCGCGGCCTCGTCCCGTACGTCCTGCCGCCCGCCCTCTACACCGGGCTGCTGTTCCTGTGCCTGGTCCCCTCGACGGTCCAGTCGTCGATCGCCTTCACCTCCCTCGCCCGCGGCAACGTCGCGGCCGCGATCTGCGCCGGCTCCTTCTCCAGCCTCGTCGGCATCGTCGTCACCCCGCTGCTCGCCGGGCTGGTGCTGCACGGCAGCGGCGGCGGGTTCTCGGCCGGCTCGCTGGTCACGATCGTCTGCCAGCTGCTGCTCCCGTTCCTGGCCGGGCAATTCCTGCGCCGCTGGATCGGGCCGTTCCTCACCCGCCACAAGAAGGCCCTCGGCCACGTGGACCGCGGCTCGATACTGCTCGTCGTCTACAGCGCCTTCAGCACCGGGATGGTCCAGGGCATCTGGCACCAGGTCTCACCGCTGCGGCTGCTGTGCCTGCTGGGCGTGGAGGCCGTGCTGCTCGCGGTGATGCTGACCGGGACGTCGTACGGGTCGCGCCGGCTCGGCTTCGGCCGCGCGGACCGCATCGCGATCACCTTCGCCGGGTCCAAGAAGAGCCTGGCGGCCGGGCTGCCGATGGCCAGCGTGCTGTTCGGCGCCCAGGCCGGCCTGGCGGTGCTGCCGCTGATGCTCTTCCACCAGATGCAGCTGATGGTGTGTGCCGTGCTGGCCCGGCGCTGGGGCGCAGACGGAACAGCAAACGCAGACGCAGCCGCGGCGGCGGGACCGGAGCCGCGGCGGGAGGGCGACGACCCCGCCGCGGCGGCCGGCGGCGGGAGTTACCTGCCCGGCCCGCTGCCCCGGTCCAACGACAGCCCCAGCACCAGCGGCGCGCTCACCGGGGCGTCGTCCTCGCGGACGCCGGACAGCTCCGCGTCGGTCAGCGCCCGGCGGTAGACCCGCACCTCGTCCAGCGCGCCGGTGAACTGCGCACGGGCGTCCGGCTTCTGCCCGAGGTGGACGCCGAAGACCGACCCGCGGCTGACCGACCCCGGAACGTCGGGCACGACGGTGGTCTCGGTGCCGTCGACGGTGAGCAGCAGCCGGCCCCCGGTGCGGCGCAGCGCCAGATGGTGCCAGTCACCGTCGTTGTAGGCGCCGTTGGTGACGGCCTGGGCGGTGGCGGCCGTCCCGGCGCCGTCGACCGCGGTGAGCCGGGCGACGATCCTGCCGTGCACCGGATCGCCCTCCAGCGCGACCTGGGGCGCCCTGGTGCCCACCCCGCCCATCCACAGCAGCGGCTGCTCCCCGCTCCCGGCCTCGTAGCGGAACCACAGGCTGCAGGTGAAGTCGTGCGTGCCCAGCGGGAGGGAGGTGCGGAACGGGAGGCGTACGGCGTCGTCCTTGCCGTCGAAGTCGAGCGCCCCGCCGAACCGGCCGTCGGTACGGCGCGGACCGCCGAGGACGAGCGCGGGCCGGGCGCCGGGGGCGGTGTCGCGGGTCGTGGGGTCGGGACCGCGGCGCGGGCCGAGCCACTCCTCGGTGAAGCGGACGAACCGGATCTCGTCCCGGGCGTCGACCCGGCCGCCCTCGTACATCAAGCCGGTGACCTCGGGGGAGACGGCGACCAGGTCCGAGTAGCCGGACCAGTCGGTGGTGACCCGGGCGCCCCGGTCGGCGCCCTCCCACGTGCGGCCCTCGTCCCAGGAGGAGCGGATGGTCATGGTCCGGCGGCGGTCGGGATCGGCGGGCGCGGCGAAGAGGGTGCGGCTGCGGCCGCCGGCGGCGGACGAGTGCGGCAGGCGCAGCGCGGAGGCCTGCACCATCGGCGTATAGAGGTCGGGGAGGGCGCGGAACGGGGCGCTGAAGGAGCCGCCGCCGTCGCGGCTGACCGCCCACGTCCGATGTCCCAGGTCGGTGCCGTCCTGTTCGCGACCGTTGACGTAGATCGCGCCGTCGGAACGTTCCAGCAGCGTCATCTCCGAAGGCTTCTGCCGGAACGTCCCGTCCGCGGCGATCGGCCAGGTGTCGAGCGCCCCGACCTTCCAGGTGTCCCCGCCGTCGTCGCTGTGGACCAGGGCGGCGTGGTTGGCGGTGACCCGATTGCCCGCGTAACTCTCGGCGTTGATGCCGAGGACCAGCCGGCCCGCGTGCCGCCCGCGGGTGAGCTGGATGCCGTGCACGGGGCCGGTGGCGTACCAGGAATTCCACCGCGCGGGCCGGATGTCGGACGTCAGATCACGGGGCGCGGACCAGGTGGCGCCGTCGTCGTCGCTGTACTGGAGGTGCGGGGTGCGGTCACAGGGCACATCGCAGCTGAGGCCGTCCGTCCGGCCCTTGTTGTACGTCTCGGCGAGCACGATGCGGCCGGTACGGCGGTCCACGACGGGCGCCGGGTTGCCGTGGGTGTCGCCGCCGCCGCGATTGACGACCTGGAGCGGACCCCAGGTGCGGCCGCCGTCGGTGGAGCGCTTGAGGACCAGGTCGATGTCGCCGGAGTCGCCGCAGTCGTGCCGCCGGCCCTCGGCGAAGGCGAGCAGAGTGCCATGGGTGGACCTGACCACGGCCGGTATCCGGAAGCAGAAGTAGCCCTGTTCCTGGGCGGCCTTGAAGAGGACCTGCTGCTCGAAGCCGCCGGCCGGCGGCACGACTGCGGCGGCGCCGGGCACGTCCGACGCCGCGTCGGGTGCCGCCTGGGCGGGGGAGTTCGGCAGGAGGGTGAGGGCTGCGGCGGTCAGCGCGGAGAGCAGGAGGGCGGCGCGGCGGCGCCTGGATCTGCGGCGGGGGCTGGGGTGTGCGCGGAGAACTGACGTCATGGTCCGGCCTGCCCTTCGAGGGATCGGCGGTCGGGTCATCAGGACATCCCACGTCCTATGTGCATCCCTGACGGAAGCTACTGCCGCGTGCGGACCGCGACAAGGAGGTGCGACGGTACTCCGCGCCCCAACCGGAATTCACCCACCCGGCCGCACCCGCCCCGCCCTCCCGGCCGCACCCGCCCCGCCCTCCCGGGCCGTACTTCTCCCGCCCTCCCGGGCTGTACTCCTCCCGCCCTCCCGGGCCGTACTTCTCCCGCCCTCCCGGGCTGTACTCCTCCCGCCCTCCCGGCCCTGCGATGTCGCTGGTCGCCGGTCGCCGGTGCTCACGGCCGCAGCACGACCTTGCCGAGGTTGGTCCGGCCCTCGATGATCTCGTGCGCCTTCGCGGCGTCCGCCAGCGGGAGTTCGGCATGGACCGCCACCCGCAGCCGCCCGGAACCGGCCAGTTCCCACAGCTGTTCGCGGTGGCGTTCGTACCGCTCCCGGTGGACGGTGGCGAACCGGCGCATGGTCAGCCCGATGACGGTCTTCGAACCGGCCAGCAACTCGTACGCCGGGACGGTCCCGCCACCGGAGTTGAAGAAGACCAGCCGGCCGCCCTCGGCCACCGCCGCCAGTGCCCGCGGCAGCACCTCTCCGCCCACCCCGTCCAGCACCACGTCGACCGGCTCGCCCCAGGACTCCTGGTCGTACGTCACCACCTCGTCGGCACCCAGGTCGTACAGGAACTCCGCCTTGGCGGCCGAACCGACGGCGGCCACCACCCGCGGCACGCCCTGCAACTTGGCGAGTTGGACGGCGAGGTGCCCGGTGCCGCTGGCCGCGCCCGTGATCAGCACCGACTCGGTGCCCCGCGGGTCCGCGGTGCTGAGCGCGGCGAGCGCGACATGGCCGCTGCGCACCAGCGCCACCGCGTCCACCGCGCTCGCACCGTCCGGTATCCGGCTCGCCAGGAAGGCGGGCGCCAGGGCGAGTTCGGTGTACGAGCCGGTGAGCGTGAGCGAGGTGACGCGGTCGCCGACGGCGAAGCCGGTGACGTCCGGGCCGAGCGCGACGACCTCGCCGGCGATCTCCCCGCCGGGCATCGAAGGAAGCGGATCGCCGCCGCCCTTGCCGTCACCGCGGACCCGCCGCACGGACGGCAGGGTGACGCCGATCGCCTCGGTGCGGACCAGGAGTTCACCGGGGCCGGGCACCGGCGCCTCGGCCTCCTCGACGCGCAGGACCTCGGGACCGCCGTAGGAATGGAATCGGACTCGGCGCATGGGCCGGCACCTCCAGGAAGAGTCGGCCGACGGGCGCCGGCCGGTGTCATTGGGTGCCCCAACGATAACCACAAACCATTGGTTCTGCCAATGGTTTTTCGTTGGTCCTCCCCATGGAATTCGCTACGGTGGTCCCATGTCCCACGACGAGACCCCCTACGCCCCCAGCCGTATCCGCGCCCTCCCCAGCTGGCTGCTGGGCCGCGCCGCGGCCCGCGGCCACCGACTGGTCGCCGACGCCCTCGCCACCGAGGGCATGCGGATGATGCACCACGCCGTGCTGTCGGCGGTCGACGAGCTCGGCCCGGTCTCCCAGGCGGAACTCGGCCGGACCGTCGGCATCGACCCCAAGGACATGGTCGCGCTGGTCAACGACCTGCAGAAAGACGGACTGGTCACCCGCACCCCCGACCCCAAGGACCGCCGCAAGAACGCCGTGGAGATCTCCACCGCCGGCAAACAGCGGCTTCGCCGCACCCAGCAGCTCGGCGACCAGGCCAACGCGGAACTCACCGCGGCCCTGACCCCCGACGAACGCGCCCAGCTGATCACCCTGCTCGGCAAGATCGCCCTGCCGGACCGGTGATCGGCCCCGACGGCCACCGGCTCACGCACCGACCCGCGCCCCTCGCCGGGACCCCAGCCAGCCACCCGGTCTCGGCCCGTCGCCCGGTCTCGGCCGGCCACCCGGTCTCGGCCCGTCGCCCGGTCTCGGCCCGCCGCCCGGTCTCGGCCCGCCGCCCGGTCTCAGCTCGTCGCGGCCGTCGCGGGCAGGGCGAGGCGGTGCTCACCCGCGTACACGTTCATCGACGCACCGCGCAGAAAGCCCACCAGGGTCAGACCCGTCTCCGCCGCCAGGTCCACGGCCAGCGACGACGGGGCCGAGACCGCGGCCAGGACCGGAATCCCCGCCATCACGGCCTTCTGCGCCAGCTCGAACGACGCCCGGCCGGAAACCAGCAGAACCGTCCGGGAGAGCGGCAGTTGCCCGTTCTGCAGGGCACGGCCGATCAGCTTGTCGACGGCGTTGTGCCGCCCCACGTCCTCCCGTATGTCGAGCAGTTCGCCGTCCTCGGTGAACAGGGCCGCCGCATGGAGCCCCCCGGTCCGGTCGAAGACCCGCTGGGCCGCCCGCAGCCGGTCGGGCAGTCCCGCCAGCAGCTCCGGCTCCAGCCGCAGCGGCGGGGCGTCATCGATCGTCCAGCGGGCCGTCGTACGCACCGCGTCGAGGCTCGCCTTGCCGCACAGTCCGCAGGACGAGGTCGTGTAGACGTTCCGCTCAAGGGTGATGTCGGGGACCGTCACACCCGGCGCGGTCTTCACGTCCACCACGTTGTACGTGTTCGCCCCGTCCGCCGTCGCACCCGCGCAGTACAGGATGTTCTGCAGATCACCGGCGCCGCCCAGCACCCCCTCGCTGACCAGGAACCCGGCCGCCAGTGCGAAGTCGTCGCCCGGGGTGCGCATGGTGATCGCCAGCGGCTTCCCGTTCAGCCGGATCTCCAGTGGTTCCTCGGCGACGAGAGTGTCCGGCCGGGTGGAGACCGCCCCGTCCCGGATGCGGATGACCTTTCGTCGCTCCGTGACTCGTCCCATGTCGTCCTCAGTCCCGGTTCGGTATGTGCTGGTGGCCGAAGCGCTTCACGACCTCATTGTCCTGCACGTACGGACCGACCTCGCATCCGAGACCGCCCGGCCGCCGCGGCGGACACCCGGCGGCGACTACGGCCGGCAACGACCTACATGGTCCGATCCGCGAGACCGCACCCGGCTGCCACCCCTCAGCCGGGTAATGTGCAGGTGATCACCAGCGGAGTACCGAGCGACGCACCGGAACGACCACGGATGGCGAGAGGCACATGAGCGAAGGGACACCGGCGGCCGGCGAAGCGGCCACCGTCGCCGACCAGGCGGCCCGTGAGCAACTGCGCTATCTGCGCGGCAGCATCGACAACCTCGACGCCGCGCTGGTGCATCTGCTCGCCGAGCGTTTCAAGTGCACCCAGCAGGTCGGTGAACTCAAGGCCCGGCACAGCCTGCCGCCCGCCGACCCGGCCCGCGAGGCGGCGCAGATCGAGCGCCTCCGCCGCCTGGCCGAGGACGCCCGGCTGGACCCGGCGTTCGCGGAGAAGTTCCTCAACTTCATCATCGACGAAGTGGTCCGCCACCATAAGGCCATCGCCAAACAGAACAACCGCTGACGGTGCTTGGCTGGCCTCCCACGTACCTGGCTGTCCCGCCGTGGGGGTTGCTCGCCGTTGCGCGCTTTGCGGCGCCTCCCACGTAGCCGTCTTTCCCGCCGCGGGGCTTGCTCGCCGTTGCGCTTTGCGGCGCCCCGCACGTACCTGTCTGTCCCGCCGCAGGTCGTCTGTCGTTGCGCTTTGCGGCC
>NZ_JBEZMM010000034.1:0-85148 GCF_040652715.1 Streptomyces sp. NPDC048196
GTGGGGGTGGCGTCTGTGGGGGTGGCGTCTGTGGGGGTGGCGTCTGTGGGGGTGGGGGGCGGGGTTTCGTCGGGTCTGGTTCGGGGGCCCCTCCCCCTCCCCCTCCCCTCCCCCTCCCCCTGCGTTTCGGTCTCTTCGCTCTCCGTCCGCGTGCCGTCGGCGGAAGACACCCGTTGACCCCTCTCGTCGCCTCACCTCGACGCCCTGAGCGCGCACTCCGCGCCGACGCTAGTGGATCGGGACCGGCAGGCCGTAACGGTTTCCGGTCATCCGGATGTCGTCACGGCGTCGAACAAGATCAGTCGGGGCCGGGGGTCGGGCCCCGCGGCTCGGCCCCCGGGGCTCAGCCCGCGGCCCGGCGGTCGTCCGCGTACTCGCCGAGGACGACGACGCTGAAGGCCGCGGTGGCGAAGACCTTTATCGCGCGGAGGGCGTTGCCCAGCGGGTGTCGGTGCCCGGCCGCCGGGGCGGCGCCGGCGGCCGGGGCCGCGCCGAGGGCCGTGGCGCCCTTGGCCGGGTGGGGAGAGGCGGAGGCGAGGGAGGGGAGGGACGGGATGGATGCGGGGGGAATCGATGCGCTGCTCATGGGTCCATGATGAATTTCACGCGATTGCCGCACATCGGTCCACGGGTCGATCCTTGGCGGGCCTGACGTCAGTCTCCAGACCCACTCCAACCCCTACGGGAGACCCACGGTTGTAGGGGTCGTCAACCCGCGGTACGGCGTTGACGGCCCGGCGCGCGCCCCGTCGGACCGCGTGGACGCCCCGCCCCGGCCTCGCCTTCACCCCGGCCTCGTCCTTCGGCCCCCGCCCCGCCCTCGCCGGCCTCACCCTTCGGCCCCGCGGCCGCTCGGCCCCCGGCCCCTCGGCCCCTGGCCCCCGACCCGCCCCGCCCGCCCGCCTTTCCGCCTTTCCGCCCGTCCTCCCGCCCGCCCGCCCACCCGCCAATAATTCGTTGGCGCCCCCATCCACCCCTGACTACAATCGCGCGTCTGCCTGCCTCCCGCCGAGGAGTGCCGCCGCCCGGTCGGAAACCGGCCGGCCTTCGCTTCACGCCGCTGACCCGCGCATCGCATGACCTGCGCTACGCACCGACACCGGCCCGCCGCGCCCGCGACCATGGCGCGCCCGCCGCAGTACCGCCACCGGAGGCAACGCCGTGCCCTCGCACGCCCACGACCTGTCCGACGACGAGCCGCTCCAGCGCGAACGCGCCCATCTCGCCGCTTCCCGCGCCGCGCTCCGCGCCATGCGCGCCGACGCCGAATCGCTGAACATCGCGGACGTCACCGCGAACTGGGTCAACGCCGAGGTGCTCCAGGGCGAGATCGAGGCCCGGATCAAGGCGCTCGCCGACCTCTCCCACACCCCGCTGTTCTTCGGCCGCCTCGACTACCTCCACGCCCCCGGCCTCGACCTCACCGAGGGGGCGGACGGGGAGAACTTCTACATCGGCCGGCGGCACGTCCACGACGCCGACGGCGATCCGATGGTCATCGACTGGCGCGCGCCCGTCTCCCAGCCGTTCTACCGGGCCTCCAAGAAGGACCCGATGGACCTCAGGCTGCGCCGCCGCTTCGGTTACACCGGCGGCGAGTTGACCGCCTACGAGGACGAGCACCTCACCGACCCCGCAGAACTGGAGCGGACCAGCCGGCTCCTGCAGTCGGAGATCGAGCGGCCGCGTGTCGGCCCGATGCGGGACATCGTCGCGACGATCCAGCCCGAGCAGGACGAGATCGTGCGCGCCGGCATCACCGGTTCGGTGTGTGTGCAGGGGGCGCCGGGCACCGGAAAGACGGCGGTCGGTCTGCACCGTGTGGCGTATCTGCTGTACGCGCACCGCGAGCGGCTGGCGCGGGCGGGCACCCTCGTCATCGGGCCGAACCGCTCCTTCCTGCAGTACATCGAGCAGGTGCTGCCGGCGCTGGGCGAGCTGGAGGTCAAGCAGGCCACGGTCGACGACCTGGTGGGACATGTCGAGGTGCGCGGTACGGACGAGGCGGCCGCGGCGACGGTCAAAGGGGACGCGCGGATGGCGGAGGTCCTGCGGCGGGCCGTCCGCTCGCACATCACGCTGCCGCAGGAGCCCTGCGTGGTGGTCCGCGGCTCCCGCCGCTGGCGCGTACCGGCGTACGAACTGCAGGAGATCGTGGAGGAGTTGATGGCGCGCGACATCCGTTACGGCGCGGCCCGGGAGGCGCTGCCGCAGCGGACCGCGCATGCCGTGCTGGTGCGGATGGAGCAGGCCGGGGAGGCGCCGGACGACCGGGTGCAGAACGCTGTGGCTCGGAACGCCGCCGTGAAGGCCGTGGTCAAGGAGGTCTGGCCGCCGGTCGAGCCGGCGAAGCTGGTGCTGCGGCTGCTGGGCGACGCCGAGTTCCTCGCCGAGCAGGCTGAGGGGATCCTCTCCCCCGAGGAGCAGAAGACGATCCTGTGGACCAAACCGGCGCGCAGTGTGAAGAGCGCCAAGTGGTCCGCGGCGGACGCGGTGTTGATCGACGAGGCGACGGACCTGGTGGAGCGCACGCACTCGCTCGGCCATGTGGTGCTGGACGAGGCGCAGGACCTCTCGCCGATGCAGTACCGGGCGGTCGGCCGGCGTTGCACGACGGGTTCGGTGACGATCCTCGGGGACATCGCCCAGGGGACGACGCCGTGGGCGACCGACACCTGGGAGGAGGCGCTGGCCCACCTGGGCAAGCCGGGGGCGGCGGTCGAGGAACTCACGCAGGGTTTTCGGGTGCCGCGCGAGGTGATCGCGTACGCGTCCCGGCTGCTGCCGGCCATCGCGCCGGATCTGTCGGAGGCCACCTCGATCCGTGAGTCGGCGGGCGATTTCGCGATCCGCCGGGTCGAGGCCCCGGAGCTGACCGCGGCGACCCTGGCGGCCTGCGACGATGCGCTGACGAAGGACGGCTCGATCGGCCTGATCGCGGCGGAGGCGCGCATTCCGGAGCTGCGCGCGGCACTGGAGGCGGCCGGGGTGACCGTGCTGGCCCCGGGTGAGGAGACCTCGGCCGCATCCCGGCTGACGCTGGTGCCGGCCACGCTCGCCAAGGGTCTGGAGTACGACTACGTGGTGCTGGACGAGCCGGCCGCGATCGTCGACGGCGAACCGGACGAGCGGACCGGGCTGCGCCGCCTGTACGTCTGCCTGACCCGCCCGGTCTCCGGCCTGACGGTGGTCCATGCGGCGCCGCTGCCGGAGCAGCTGGCGGACGGGCCTGCCTAGAGCCCTCCCCCGACGGCCGGCCCGGAGGCGATCCACGGGTCGGCCGCCGCTGCGCCGACCGGCGCCAGGCCCTCGGGCCGGACCCCGGCACAGTCCGCGGGGCGAGCCGCCGCCCTCAGGCCCCCGGGCCCCGGTTCAGGCCCCGCCGCCACCCGCCCCCAACAGGTCCTCCTCCTCGACGGAGTGGAGCAGCGCGTCCAGGAGGCCGGGGAAGCGCGCGTCGAGGTCGGCGCGGCGTAGTTGCACATAGCGGTTACGGCCGACGACCCGGGTGGAGGTGATGCCGGCCTCGCGCATGGTCCGCATGTGGTGCGAAACGGTCGACTTGTGCAGATGGCCGAGGCCCAGCCGTTCCGACGAGCAGTCGTACTGCTGCCCGCTCGCGTAGATCCGCAGCAGATGCAGCCGGGCCGGGTCCCCGAGCGCGTGCAGCACCTTCACCAGCTGGATGTCCTCGGTCTCCGGCTGCGCCAGCAGCGCGCCGTCACCGTCGTCCGTACCGACGCCACTCACCACGGCCGTCCGGCCTCCTTCCGTCGCTCGTTCACGCCCCACTGTATTTCCCCATTTCTCCGGCAAGCTGTTTGACATCCATCCAACAATCAATATTGTTTGACGCACATCAAACACACGCCGCGCCCACATGACCACGTCTCCTCACGTGTGGCTGCTGCGTAGTTGCGCATCACTTCGTCCCCGTTCGTACCGGGAAGGACACCCGTGCGTCTCCGCCTGCTCCTGCTCGCCCTCGGCACCTTCGCCATGGGCACCGATTCCATGGTGATGGCCGGCATCCTCGGACTGATCGCCCATGACCTGGGCGTTTCCGTGCCGGCCGCCGGCCAGATGGTCACCGTTTTCGCGCTCTCCTACGCCGTGCTCGCCCCCGTGCTCGCCACCGCCGCCGCCCGGTGGCCGCGCCGCCGCGTCCTGCTGACCGCGCTCACCGTCTTCACGGCCGCCAACGCACTGAGCGCCCTCGCGCCCAACTACCCCCTCCTGCTGGCCACTCGGGTGCTGGCCGCGGCCGGTGCCGCCCTGTACACCCCGACCGCCAACGCCGTGGCCACCACGCTCGTACCCGCCGAACGGCGCGGCCGGGCGCTGGCGACCGTGCTCGGCGGCATGACGGTGGCCACCGCGCTCGGCGTCCCCCTCGGCACCTATATAGGGCGGACGGACTGGCGGCTGACCATGTGGCTGGTGGTCGCACTGGGCGCCGCGGCCTTCCTGGGCCTCGCCCTGCTGCTGCGCGACCTGCCGGCGCCGGCCACCGCACCCGGCCTGCGCGCCCGCCTCGCACCGCTGCGCAACGGGAAAGTGCTGGCCGCCGCGGCCACCACGCTGGTGTTCTTCCTGGCCTTCAACACGGTCTACATCTACCTCGGCACGGTGGTGCGCCCCGCCACCGGAGGCGATGCGGGCCGGCTCAGCCTGATCATGCTGGTGTCCGGCATCGCCTCGATCGCCGGCAACTGGCTGGGCGGCCGGGCGGTCGACCGGCTGGGCGTCCGGACCGTCCTGCTCACCGGCGGCTCACTGGCCGCCCTCGCCTTCCTCGCGCTGCCCTGGGTCTCGGCGACGATGCCCGGCGCGCTGGTGTACGCGGCGCTCGCACCGCTCGCCGGCTGGGCGGTCTCGGTGGCGCTGCCGCACCGTCTCGCCTCTCTGGACCCGCCCAACGCGCCGCTGCTGATCTCCCTCAACAGCAGTGCGCTCTATCTGGGCATGGCGGCCGCGGGCGGCGTCGGCAGTCTCGCCCTCACCGTGCTCGGCGACCGGTGGTTCCCGCTCGCCTCGACCGCACTGAGCCTGGTGTCGGTCGTCCTCGCTGCGGTCACGACCCGCCGGCGGACGGCCAGGGCGAGTGGGGTGGCAGGGGCGGCCGCGTCCGCCTCATCCCCCGGTTCCGCCCCCGTATCAGGGGCCGAGGCTCCGGCGGCACATCTGTAAGAAGCACGCCCGCGAGAGGCGCGTCCGGGAAGGCACGCCGCAGGGGGCTGCCCCGTAAGGCGCGCATCCGCTCCCCCGGGACCCGCCCCCTCCGGCCATCCCCGTCCCCTCCGTCACCCCAGCGGAACCGGCCGCTCCGCCTCCTGGTCCAGGGCCTCGCGCCACCGCCGTACCGCGGCCGCGTCCACCGGTGCGGACCAGCCGTCGGGGCGGGCGGCGCCGCCGATGTGAAAGGCGTCGAGGCCGGCCGCGCGCAGCGCCGGGACGTGGTCGAGGCCCAGGCCGCCGCCCACCAGGATGCGCGGCGCGTACCCGGGCTCACCCGCGGCCGTACGGGCCTGCTCGGCCATCAGGACCGCCCGCCCGGCCGCCACACCCCGGGGATCACCGGCGGTCAGATAGGTGTCGGGCCCGGCGCCCGCCAGGCCGGCCAGCTCCTTGCGGAGCGCGTCCCGGTCGGCGGCCCGGTCGATGGCCCGGTGGAAGGTCCAGGGGCAGCCGTCGATCACGTCGGCCAGCGCCGTCACCGCGGCGAGGTCCGGCCGCCCGTCCGGCGTCAGGAAGCCGAGGACGAACTCCTCGGCCCCCGCCTCCCGGAGGGCCGCCGCCCGGCCGCAGAGCGCCGGGAGATCGCCGGCCGCGAACCCGTCGGCCAACCGCAGCATCACCCGCAACGGCAGATCGACCGCCGCCCGGATCGCCGCGAAGGTGGCCGCCGGGGGCGTGAGCCCGTCGGCCGCCATGTCGGTGACGAGTTCCAGGCGGTCGGCACCGCCTTCCTGGGCGGCGACCGCGTCCTGCGGGCCGAGCGCGATCACCTCAAGGAGTGCGCGCTTGCTCATATGACCCCAATCCTTCGGCGACAAGTGGCGCGGAAGCCCTGCGTCCGCACACCACCCAACAGGTCTAGTCCAATATTCCCAGCCTACGGGGTCGCCAGCCGCAAGGCACAATGATTCGCATGACGTCCGTGTCCCGTACGGCAGGCAGCACCATCGACCCGGTACCGGAGCTGCGCACGCGCTGGGCCACCACGGTTGCCGCGGCCCGCGGCACGAGGAGGTCCGCCGCGCCCGGAGGCGCCCCGGCGCCCGACCCCACCCTCTACGCGGACAACCTGCTCTCCCGTTGGAGCGAGCCGCAGCGGCGGTACCACAACGTCGCGCACTTGGCCGCGGTCCTCGACCGGATCGACGAACTCGCCGAGCACGCCGATGACCTGCCCGTCGTCCAGTTGGCGGCGTGGTTCCACGACGCGGTCTACCGGCCGGACCGCTCGGAGAACGAGGAGCGCAGCGCGGCCCTGGCCGAGCGCGCCCTGCCCGAACTGGGCGTCGGCGCGGCCCGTACCGCCGAGGTGGCCCGGCTGGTGCGGCTCACCGTCACCCACGACCCGGCGCCCGACGACCCGGACGGCGAGGTGCTGTGTGACGCCGATCTCGCGGTGCTCGCCGGTTCACCCGACGCGTACGCCGCGTATGCCGCCTCGGTCCGCGACGAGTACGCCTTCGTTCCCGATGCGGACTTCGCGGCCGGCCGCTCCGCCGTACTGCGCCAACTCCTGGCTCTGCCACGCCTGTTCAGGACCCCACAGGGCTACGACCGGTGGGAACACCTGGCCCGCCGCAACCTGGCGACGGAGCTGGACCTGCTGGCCGGCGGCGGCTGACCGGAAGGGCGGCGTCGGCGGACTGCCGGACAATCGATCACCGGCGGCGGGAATGTAAGGCGTCCTACCGGTGTTAGTAGCTGACATGCCAGCTCCCGCACCGTCCGACCGTGCCCGACTGCCCATCGCCGTCTACATCCTCGGCCTCTCCGTCTTCGCCCTCGGTACGTCCGAGTTCATGCTGTCCGGGATCCTCCAGCCCCTGGCCCGTGATCTGAGGGTCTCCATTCCGCAGGCCGGGCTCCTGGTGTCCGCCTTCGCGATCGGCATGGTGGTGGGCGCGCCGGTGCTCGCCGCGGCCACCCTCCGCCTGCCGCGCCGTACGACGCTGATCGCGCTGCTCGCGGTCTTCGGTCTGGGCCAGGTGGCGGGCGCGCTGGCCCCGACGTACGGCGTGCTGTTCGCCTCCCGGGTGGTCAGCGCGCTCGCCTGCGCGGGCTTCTGGGCGGTCGGTGCGGCGGTGGCGGTCTCGCTGGTGCCGGTGACCGCGCGGGCCCGGGCGATGGCCGTGATGGTCGGCGGACTGAGCATCGCCAACATCGCGGGCGTCCCGGCCGGCGCTCTCCTCGGTCAGCACGCCGGGTGGCGCGCGGCCTTCTGGGCCGTGGCCGGTCTGGCCGCGGTGGGGCTGCTGGGCGTCGTCGCGCTGGTGCCGCGGACGAGCGTGCCGACGGGCGCGGACCGCCCGCAGCTGCGCCGCGAGCTGACCATCTACAAGGACAAGCAGGTGTGGCTGGCGCTGACCGCCACCGCCATGAACGGCGCCGCGGTCTTCGCGCTGTTCTCCTACCTCTCGCCGCTGCTGACCGACACCGCCGGGCTCGCCGAGAGCTGGGTGCCGACGGTGCTCGCGCTGTTCGGTGTGGGCGCGCTGATCGGCACGTTCATCGGCGGTCGGGTCGCCGATGCGCATCTCTTCGGGACGCTCTTCGCCGGCATCTCCGCGTCCACGGTGGTGCTGGCCGTACTGGCGCTGACCGCCCACAGCCCGGGGGCCGCGATCGCGCTGTCGCTGATGCTCGGGGTGACCGCGTTCGCCACCGCCCCGGCCCTGAACGCCCGGATGTTCAACGTGGCGAACGCCGCGCCCACGCTGGCCGGCGCGACCACCACCGCCGCCTTCAACATCGGCAACACCGTCGGCCCCTGGCTCGGCGGTCTGGCCATCGGCGCGGGCTGGGGCTACCCGTCCGTGGCCTGGACGGGTGCGGCACTGGCCGCGATCGCGGTCCTCACCACCGCCGTCGCCTTCCGGCTGCACCGCACGACGAACCGCTCACGGCTGGTCGCTTCGTCGGGGGCGGCGGACACGCCGGGGACCACGGGCACGACTCCCGCCACGACGGCCGTGCCGGAGACGGCGAAGCAGCTCTAGGAAAGGCGAAGCAGCTCCGGAGAACGCGAAACAGCTCCAGGGAACCCGTTCCGCAGACCGCGAGGCACCTCCGGACCTCTGCGACAGCGGTCCGGCGGCCCGGCGCACCGACAGGCGCGCCGGGCCGCTTCCGTACGGGCGCGTCCGTATGGCTCGCGCCCGTACGGCTCATGTCCGCATGTCTCTCGCGTCCCTACGGCATGCGCGATGCCTCTCGCGTCCCTACGGCATGCGCGCCGGCCGGTGCTTGGGCCGGCGCAGGCCGGCGGCCGTCAGCCGTCGGAGCAGTTCCTTGCTGCCGACCTCCACGGCCCCGGCGCGCACCGCATCGCCGTACCGCTCGGCCGGCAGGTCGTAGTGATCGCGCTCGAAGGCGCCCCGGGGCACGCCGATGCGGGCGGCGAAGGCGTGCAGCTCGGTGAAGGACACATCGCTGACCAGGTGCGACCACATCCGGCCGTGCCCCGGCCATATCGGCGGGTCTATGTAGATCGCCAACGGCCACCTCAGCCTTCCGCCGGGGTGCGGAGCCGGCCGACGGGGGCGACCGCGACCGCCGTCTTGGGGCAGACCCAGTGCGGGTCGGGCCCCAACTCCGGCTCCACATCGAGGGCGTGGGGGTCGCCCGACTCCGTACACACCGGGCACAGCGGCCAGCGGCCGTACCGCTCCAGGAGGGCGTCCTGGACGTCCTGCGCAATCAGTCCCGCGACGAACGCCGCGCCTTCAGGCCATTGCTCCACCCACCACCGGCGGTGGACCACCGCATCCTCCACGAGCGAGACGATGTCGGCGTCGGCCACCTCGTCCGCCATCAGGTCGGCGAGCACCAGCGCCCGCGCGGCGTGCAATGCCTGTTCCAGCTCCATGTCCCCCATTGTCTCCTGTGCGCCGGACGCCGCTCGGCGTTGTCCACAGGCCCGGCGGCGGAGGCCGGGCGTTGTCCACAGCCCTCACGGAGGGTATTGACGCGGTGCCGGTGATGAAATTACTTTTCAAGCGTGAGCAGCAGCCTGAAGGAAACTTTCAAGGACGTGGCCGTCGAGACCCGACCGGCCCCGGCCCCACCCGCCCCCGCGGCGCTGGCCTCCAAGGTCCGCACCCTCGCGCCGACGATGACCCGCTCCATGCAGCGGGTCGCCGAGACCGTCGCGAGCGACCCGGCCGGCTGCGCCGCACTGACCGTCACCGGCCTCGCGGAGCGCACCGGCACCAGCGAAGCCACCGTCGTACGCACGTCGAGGCTGCTCGGCTATCCGGGCTACCGCGACCTCCGACTGGCGCTCGCCGCGCTCGCCGCGCAGCAGGCGGCCGGCGGCGCGCCCGCGGTGACCGCCGACATAGCGGTCGACGACTCCCTGGTCGACGTCGTCGCCAAGCTGGCGCAGGAAGAGCAGCAGTGCCTGGCCGACACCGCGGCCGCGCTGGACGTCACCCAGCTCGAAGCGGCGGTCGCCGCGCTCGCCTCCGCCCGCCGGATCGATGTGTACGGCATCGGCGCGTCCAACCTCGTCGGCCAGGACCTCGCCCAGAAGCTGCTGCGCATCGGCCTGATCGCGCATGCGCACGCCGACCCCCACCTCGCGGTGACGAACGCCGTCCAGATGCGCACCGGTGACGTCGCCCTGGCGATCACCCACTCCGGCCGGACCACCGACGTCATAGAGCCCCTGCGGGTGGCCTTCGACCACGGCGCGACGACCATCGCCATCACCGGCCGCCCGGACGGCGAGATCGCGGCGTACGCCGACCACATCCTGACCACCTCCACCGCGCGCGAGAGCGAGCTGCGCCCGGCCGCGATGTCCTCCCGAACGAGTCAACTGCTGGTCGTGGACTGTCTGTTCATAGGCGTCGCGCAGCGGACGTACGAGACCGCCGCCCCCGCCCTCTCCGCCTCCTACGAGGCACTGGCCCACCGCCACCAGCCCTGACCCGCCGCCCGCCGCACGGGGGCGGCGCGCGCCCGACCCGGAAAGAGCCGCCGAGCCATGACCTCCACCGCCGACCACCCCCACTACGCAGAACTGCGCGCCGAGTTGGACGGCCTCACCACCGAGGCGTTCCGTCCCGACCTCGCCGAGATCGACCGCCGCTCCACCCTCGACATCGCCCGCACGATGAACGACGAGGACGCCACCGTCCCCGCCGCGGTCGCCCGCCGGCTCCCCGAGATCGCCGCCGCCATCGACGCCACCGCCGCCCGGATGGCCCGTGGCGGCCGGCTGGTCTACGCCGGTGCCGGCACCGCCGGCCGGCTCGGGGTGCTGGACGCCAGCGAATGCCCGCCGACCTTCAACACCGACCCCTCCGAGGTCCTCGGCCTGATCGCCGGTGGCCCGTCCGCGCTGGTCACGGCCGTCGAAGGCGCCGAGGACAGCAAGGAGTTCGCCGCCGAGGACCTGACCGCTATCAAGCTGACCGAGCAGGACACCGTCGTCGGCATCTCGGCCTCCGGCCGCACGCCCTACGCGATCGGCGCGGTCGAGCACGCCCGGGCCCGCGGCGCGCTGACCATCGGCCTGTCCTGCAACGCCGGTTCGGCGCTGGCCGCGGCCTCCGAGCACGGCATCGAGATCGTCGTCGGCCCCGAGCTGCTGACCGGCTCGACCCGGCTCAAGGCGGGCACCGCGCAGAAGCTGGTGCTCAACATGCTCTCGACCATCACCATGATCCGGCTGGGCAAGACCTACGGGAACCTGATGGTCGACGTCCGCGCCTCCAACGACAAGCTGCGGGCCCGCTCGCGGCGGATCGTCGCGCTCGCCACCGGCGCCACCGACACCGAGATCGAAACCGCGCTGGCCATAACGGACGGCGAAGTGAAGAACGCCATCCTCACCCTGCTCGCCGGCGTCGACGGCCCGGCCGCCGCCCGCCTCCTCGCCGCCTCCGACGGCCATCTGCGCGCGGCCCTGGAAGCAGCCCGAGCCCGCTGACCACCGCCACCACCGCCCGGCGCCCCTGTCATCCGCCCTCCGGCGGCGTCTCTCACCTGCCCGGGCAGCGGTAGCCCTCGTCACTCCGGTCACCCGTCCGTCCCTTCGCCCCGCCCGCGCCGACCCCCACCCCCGGTTCGTCCGCACAGCAAGGCACCGCACATGTCCGAAGACGCCCACCGCGCCACCGCCGCCGCGCTCCTCCCGCTGGTCGGCGGCGCCCCCAACGTCACCTCCGTCGCCCACTGCATGACCCGGCTCCGCCTCGGTGTCCGGAACCGCTCCCTGGTCCGGGACGAGGAACTCAAGGCGCTGCCCGCCGTCATGGGAGTGGTCGAGGACGGGTCCACGTACCAGATCGTGCTGGGGCCCGGCACGGTCGCCCGGGTCACCCCCGCGTTCAAAACCCTGCTGGCCCAGGCCCGCGACGCCGCGGAACCGGAAGTCGGCAGCGCCGAGTGGGAGATCGGCGCCGCGGAACCGGAAACCGCGGCAGCCACCGCCCAGCCCCCGACCCTCCAGAGCCAGACCCCGACTCCCAGCCCGGCAGGCGCACGGCCCACCAGCACCGCACAACCCGCCACCACCTCCGCCCCACCCACCGCCGCAGCGCCCACCACCGCACCGTCCACCAGCGCCGAGCACCTGGCCGCGCAGGGGGCCGCGCTCAAGGCGCGCCGGAAGGCCCGGAACGCCACCCCGGTCAAGCTGTTCCTGCGCCGGGTGGCGAACATCTTCGTCCCGCTGATCCCCGCGCTGATCGGCTGCGGCATCGTCGCCGGGATCAACGGTCTGCTCACCAACCTCGGCTGGCTGCCGTCCGTCGTCCCCGCGCTGACCGCCATCGCCTCCGGCTTCATGACGCTGATCGCGGTATTCGTGGGCTACCACACCGCCAAGGAGTTCGGCGGGACACCGGTGCTCGGCGGTGCGGTCGCCGCGGTCATCGTCTTCCCCGGCGTCGCCCACATCACCGCCTTCGGCCGGCACCTCTCCCCGGGCCAGGGCGGCGTCCTGGGCGCACTGGCCGCCGCGCTGCTCGCCGTACAGGTGGAGAAGCACTGCCGCAGAAGAATCCCCGAGGCGCTCGACGTCCTCCTCACCCCTACCCTGACGGTCCTGGTCACCGGCCTGGTCACGCTCTTCGGCCTGATGTACGTCGCCGGTGCGGCCGCCACCGCCATCGGTGCCTTCGCCACCTGGCTGCTCGCGCACGGCGGAGCGGCGGCCGGCTTCCTGCTGGGCGGGCTCTTCCTCCCCCTCGTCATGCTGGGCCTCCATCAGGCCCTCATCCCGCTGCACGCCACCCTCATCCAGCAGCAGGGCTACACCGTCCTGTTGCCGATCCTCGCCATGGCCGGCGCGGGCCAGGTCGGCGCCGCCCTCGCCGTCTACGTCCGCCTGCCCCGCAACCGCTCGGTCCGTACGACCATCAAGTCGGCCCTGCCCGCGGGCTTCCTGGGCGTCGGCGAGCCGCTGATCTACGGCGTATCGCTGCCCCTCGGGCGGCCCTTCATCACGGCCTGCCTCGGCGGCGCGTTCGGCGGCGGGTTCATCGGCCTGTTCCACCAGCTCGGCGACACCGTAGGCGCCACCGCCATCGGCCCCTCCGGCTGGGCGCTGTTCCCCCTGGTCCAGGGCAACCACGGCATCGTCACCACGCTCGTGGTCTACGCGACGGGGCTGGCCGTCGGCTATCTGACCGGCTTCCTGGCGACGTACCTCTTCGGCTTCAGCAAGCAGATGCGCACCGACCTCAACGCCCCACCGGCCACGCCGGAAACACCGGAAGCGCCAGAGTCACCGGAAGCGCCGAAAACGCCAGAACCGGCGCAGGCAGCGGAAGTAGCGCAAGCCGCGGAAACAGCGGAGGCACCGCAGACAGCGGAAACGGCGACAGTCGCCCCCGCCGCGCCGTCCGCCACCACCCGGCACCCGCCGGAACGTAAGGACCGGAACGTAAGGAGGGGACAGCCTCCTTAGGCCCCGGAGCCCTCGTGTGTGCGGGTGGCCACCGCCTCGACATGGCCGCAGAACGCGCAGACCCAGACGGGGCCTTCGACGTCCCGCTGCTGCCACATCGTGCGGCGGCAGCGGGGACAGCCCGTCGTGCCGATCCCGTCCGCGCCCATCAGCGGCGGCTCGGGGGTCGCGTCGGCATAGGCGATGATCTGCTTGCGCAGCCGGTCGTCCGTGGTGTTGGCCATTCGGAGCAGGCGCACCACCCGGGAACGGACTTCTTCGACAAACTCGGTCATCGTCGGAGCAGCGTACGCGTCCGGCGGGCGGCCCTCGATCGGTTCGGTCAAATACCAGGACCTCCGGACACCCGCCACCCTCGAAGGAGTGAGACACCCACCTACGGTTGACGACCGGCGCCATCCGCCATCCGCCGCCCACCGCCCGGCCAGCCGGGTCGCTCAGCCCGCCGTCACGCTGCCGAACTGCAGCTGCGGCGCCCCTGCCGTAGAAACGCCTGCCGACGACGGCGAAATGAAGCGGGAGCCGGTGGTGGTGAGGCGGCTGCCGTCGGAGGGGAGGGCGATGACCGCCCCGGCGCCGCGCGACGGCTGGCCGGTGGCGCCTCCCCGCCACCTCGCGACGGCAGACGGTGACCCCCGACGCCATGCGACGACCGGCCTACGACCGCCCCCGCCGCCGAATGACGGCCGTACGGCGATACCCCACCGCCACGTGACAACCGGCCTGCACCGCCCCCGCCCCCGCGTGACGACCGCTCCCCGACCTTCCCCGAGTCGCGTAACGACCGCTCAGCAGCCTTCCCCGAGTCGCGCAACGACCCCTCAGGAAGTAGGCGCAGCCGTCGGGATCTCCGCAGGAGGGGCCGCGGACGTCCGGGCCGTCGCGGCCGAGCGGAGCGATTCGGCGGCCAGTAGCGCGAACCACACGCCCACCAGCACGAGATGGATGCGCTGCGGGACGCCGTGCCAGCCGGGCCGGCCGAACAGCGGGCCCACGGTGCACACGGCGGCCGGCAGGGCCAGCGCCAGCACCCGCGGCCCCCACCGGCGGATCAGCTGCCGGTGCGGGCGCTCGGTCACGGCGGCGCGGCTGAGCAGCGCCATCGACGCGAAGAGGAAGAAGTGGGCCAGGGCGCTGGTGGCCGTGTGCCAGGGGTGCACGGCCTCGCACCCGGGCTCCAGTGAGGGCGCGCAGCGCATCGGCAGCGCCACATCGGCCAGCGACGACAGTCCGAGACCGGCCAGCGCCGCCCACCCGGCACGGGACCAGCGGCCCGCCGCCGGGCCGTACGCCAGCAGCGCCCCCAGGACGACGAGGGCGGCGCAGACGCATTCGATGCCGCCGAAGAGACCGCGCAGCGGCTGGTCGGCGGCGTACAGCTCACTGACGTACGAGTGCCGGGGGTCGAGGCCGGTCGGCAGGACGAACTCCAGCAGCCAGCCGTTGTAGAGCACCGCGGCCACGGCGAGCAGCCGGGCCGCCCAGGCGTCCCGCCGGCCCGGATTGCCGGACAGTCGGCCCGCGTGCCGCTGCGCTCCCCCCGCCCGTCGCGCTCCCCCCGCCCGTCGCGGACGCACCGCCCGCCGCGGCCGCACCGCCTGGTCATCGCCTCGCGCCCGTCCCCCCTGCCGGTTCGCGTTCCGCTCCTGCCCGGACATGATCAGTCGCCGCCCGCATCGGACCTGATCAGACCTCTACGCACCCTGGCTCGCACGAACACTCCTTCGTTTGCGATCACAGGGGGCGCGGCCACCCCGAGACCCTTGGCCGTGACTGTCCATAGCCGATCAAGTGCACAGCGTAACCGCCCGGCCGTCTCCGCCCCGAGAGGCCAGGGCACGGCGGCGGGCCGGGGCACAAACGCCGCCGGGGCGGCACCCCCTGGGAGGAGGGTGCCGCCCCGACGTTCAGGACGGGTGATCCGGGAGGATCAGCGTTCTGGTCCAGCGGGCCGGAGGTCCGGCGCGGTGGATCAGAAGTCCATGTCACCGCCCGGCATGCCGCCCGGAGCGGCCGCGGCGGCCTTCTCCGGCTTGTCGGCGATGACGGCCTCGGTGGTGAGGAAGAGCGCCGCGATGGAGGCGGCGTTCTGCAGCGCGGAGCGGGTGACCTTGGCCGGGTCGATGATGCCCTCGGCGACCATGTCGACGTACTCGCCGGTGGCGGCGTTCAGACCGTGGCCGACGGCCAGGTTGCGCACCTTCTCCACCACGACGCCGCCCTCAAGGCCGGCGTTGACCGAGATCTGCTTCAGCGGGGCCTCCAGGGCCAGCTTCACAGCCGCGGCACCGGTGGCCTCGTCACCGTCGAGCTCGATCTTCTCGAAGACCGAGGAGGCCTGCAGCAGGGCCACGCCACCGCCGGCGACGATGCCCTCCTCGACGGCCGCCTTCGCGTTGCGAACGGCGTCCTCGATGCGGTGCTTGCGCTCCTTGAGCTCGACCTCGGTGGCGGCACCGGCCTTGATGACGGCCACGCCGCCGGCCAGCTTCGCCAGACGCTCCTGGAGCTTCTCGCGGTCGTAGTCCGAGTCGCTGTTCTCGATCTCGGCGCGGATCTGGTTGACCCGGCCCTGGACCTGCTCGCTGTCACCGGCACCGTCGACGATGGTGGTCTCGTCCTTGGTGATGACGACCTTGCGGGCGCGGCCGAGCAGGTCGAGACCGGCGTTCTCGAGCTTGAGGCCGACCTCCTCGGAGATGACGGTGCCACCGGTGAGGATGGCGATGTCGCCGAGCATGGCCTTGCGGCGGTCACCGAAGCCCGGGGCCTTGACGGCGACGGACTTGAAGGTGCCACGGATCTTGTTGACGACCAGGGTCGACAGGGCCTCGCCCTCGACGTCCTCGGCGATGATCAGCAGCGGCTTGCCGGACTGCATGACCTTCTCCAGGAGCGGCAGCAGGTCCTTCACGTTGCCGATCTTGGAGTTGACGATGAGGATGTACGGGTCGTCGAGCGACGCCTCCATACGCTCCATGTCGGTGGCGAAGTACGCCGAGATGTAGCCCTTGTCGAAGCGCATACCCTCGGTGAGCTCCAGCTCCAGACCGAAGGTCTGGGACTCCTCGACGGTGATGACGCCTTCCTTGCCGACCTTGTCCATGGCCTCGGCGATGAGCTCGCCGATCTGGGTGTCGGCGGCGGAGATGGAGGCGGTGGAGGCGATCTGCTCCTTGGTCTCCACGTCCTTCGCCTGCTCCAGCAGGGCGGCGGAGACGGCCTCGACGGCCTTCTCGATGCCGCGCTTCAGGGCCATCGGGTTGGCGCCGGCGGCGACGTTGCGCAGGCCCTCGCGGACCAGGGCCTGGGCCAGGACGGTCGCGGTCGTCGTGCCGTCACCGGCGACGTCGTCCGTCTTCTTCGCGACCTCCTTGACCAGCTCGGCGCCGATCTTCTCGTACGGGTCCTCGAGCTCGATCTCCTTGGCGATGGACACACCATCGTTGGTGATCGTGGGGGCGCCCCACTTCTTCTCGAGGACGACGTTGCGGCCCTTGGGGCCGAGGGTGACCTTGACGGCGTCGGCGAGCTGGTTCATCCCGCGCTCGAGACCGCGCCGTGCCTCCTCGTCGAACGCGATGATCTTGGCCATGTGAAGTGGTCCTCCCGGACTGGGGTGGATTGCTCCGGACCGCGCTGGCGCCCGCGACGGACGACCTGCAGACCTGCTGTGGTTCCTTGCCCCACCCGGCCTGCGGGCCTCACCGACCCGGTCCTTCATTGTCACTCTCACTCGGAGAGTGCTAACGCCAATGATTAGCACTCGGGGCAGTCGAGTGCAAGCCGCCCGATAGGGCGTCGTTGGGGGGTGGTGGTCGGGCGACGGGTGGGCGCAAGCCGTTCAGAGCGTGGCCACCCATCGAGGGGGGCGGCCGGGAGGCCCGTCCGTCGTTCGAGGTGCAAGCAGAAGGCCCGTACCCCTTCAGGGGTACGGGCCTTCACAACGCAGCAGTCGGTCGGCGCCTCAGCCGGCCACCCGGACCATGTCCGCCTGCGGCCCCTTCTGGCCCTGCGAGATCTCGAACTCGACCCGCTGGCCCTCCTCAAGGGTGCGGTAGCCGTCCATCTGGATCGCGCTGTAGTGGACGAATACATCCGCACCACCGTCGACCGCGATGAAGCCGTACCCCTTCTCCGCGTTGAACCACTTGACGGTGCCCTGAGCCATGCCTAACTCCCCTATTACTGGCCCTTGCGCAGGACCGCACTCCGCGGACCCGGGTCAGACCTCACCCCGCGAAAGGCCCGTGGGGTGTGCGCCGGAACGCGTCGACCGCCGCTGAATGTATCTGGACCGATGCCCAGCGCAACAGGTCAATCGGACGAGAATTCTGGCGCCGGAGAATCGGCTATATGCGGCGAAATCGCGATTCTCCCGGGCGAGTCGGGCCGGGCATAGACGTGCCTAACCGACAAATGCCGCACACACTTTGAGCACAACTCAGCACGGTTTCTTATGCGCTCGGCATACCCCGGGACATATACAGCGAGGAGATCGCCACAATGCTATCCCCTTTCACGAAACGGAATTGCCCCGTCCGATTTCGATGGACGGGGCAATTCCGGTCAAGCGGGGGAAGAGATGGCGCAAATCCGCGCCCGTTCGATCAACGTCCGGATGACGCCGCGCGTCAGGGGGACGCGCGACGTAAGACCGAACGGAAGGTCAGCAGCCGCCCACCCGTCGCCCGACCACCGCCCCGGCAGGACGGGGCTACGCCCCGGCACCCCCTGCCACCGCGGGAATGATCGAGACGCCCGCGCCCTCCGGCGTCGGCGTCTCAAGGCCCTGCTCGAAGCGGACGTCGTCATCGTTGACGTAGACGTTCACGAAGCGCCGCAGCTTGCCGGCGTCGTCGAGCACCCGGGCCGCGATGCCCTGGTGGTTCTTCTCCAGGTCGGCGATCACCTCGGAGAGGGTCGTACCCTCGGCGGTGACCTCGGCCTCGCCGCCGGTGTACGTGCGGAGGATGGTGGGGATGCGGACCTTGACGCTCATGGTTCTGCCTTCCGGACAGGGATTACGGAGTACGGGTGCGAAGGGCGGCGCGGGCTCAGCCGGCCAGGCCGGCCGCGCGGAACGCATCCAGGTTCGGACGGATCGTGGCCGTGGGCCCGGTGGTCGGCGCGACCGCGTCCAGTGTCTTCAGACCGTCACCCGTGTTGAGGACAACGGTGGTCAGCGCCGGGTCGAGCAGACCCTCCTCGATGAGCTTCTTGGTCACGCCGACGGTCACGCCGCCCGCGGTCTCCGCGAAGATGCCCTCCGTACGCGCCAGCAGCTTGATCGCGTCCACGACCTGCTCGTCGTTGACGTCCTCCACCGCACCGCCCGTCCGGCGCGCGATGTCCAGCACGTACGGGCCGTCCGCCGGGTTGCCGATCGCCAGCGACTTGGCGATGGTGTTCGGCTTCTGCGGGCGCACGACGTCGTGCCCGGCCTTGAAGGCCGTCGACACCGGCGAGCAGCCCTCCGCCTGGGCGCCGAAGATCTTGTACGGCCTGTCCTCGACCAGTCCGAGGGCGATCAGCTCCTTGAGACCCTTGTCGATCTTCGTCAGCTGGGAGCCGGACGCGATCGGGATGACGATCTGGTCCGGCAGCCGCCAGCCGAGCTGCTCGCAGATCTCGTACGCCAGCGTCTTGGAGCCCTCGCCGTAGTACGGCCGCAGGTTGACGTTGACGAAGCCCCAGCCCTCGCCGAGCGGGTCGCCGATGAGCTCCGAGCAGAAGCGGTTGACGTCGTCGTAATTGCCCTCGATGCCGACCAGGTCACCGCCGTAGACCGCGGCCATGACGACCTTGCCGGCCTCCAGGTCGTGCGGGATGAAGACGCAGGACTTGAAGCCCGCGCGGCGCGCCGCGGCGCCGACCGCACCGGCGAGGTTGCCGGTCGAGGAGCAGGACAGGGTCGTGAAGCCGAAGGCGCGGGCGGCCTCGACGGCGATCGCGACGACCCGGTCCTTGAAGGAGTGGGTCGGGTTGCCGGAGTCGTCCTTGACGTACAGGCCGCCGGTGACGCCGAGCTCGGCGGCGAGCCGGTCGGCCTTGACGAGCTTGGTGAAGCCGGGGTTGAGGTTCGGCTTCTCGGCCACGTCGACGGGGACCGGGAGCAGCGGGGCGTAGCGCCAGATGTTGTCCGGGCCGGCCTCGATCTGCTTCCTCAGGGCCTCAGGGTCGCCGCTCGGCAGGTCGTAGGCGACTTCGAGCGGCCCGAAACAGCTGGCACAGGCGAAGATCGGACCGAGCTCGAAGCGCTCACCGCACTCCCGGCAGGACAGCGCGACGGCGGGGCCCAGAGCGACGGGGGTGGCGTTCGTGGCGGTTTCGGTGGTTTGCACAGCCATGGAGGCGAGGCCCTTTCTCCTCATCTTCCTCGCGGCGCATCTCGCCACGAGACGGATTTGGCACCTTCCCTAGCCGGGAGCCTCGCGCGCTGCACGCGGAGACCGACTGGAGGGTTGCCGGGGCTTCAACGGGCCGTATCCCTCTGCCCCTCTGGATGAGCGGTATGGCGCTGGGCCGAAACCCAGGCGTTTGTCGCGTGGCGACCCCGACATGCGAGGGTCATCCGCGTTGTTCAAGACTGTAACCGAAGGCACTGACAGTTGAGATAGTCGTCCGAACCGCGAGATGGATCACACGATGGATCACATACCGACCGCTGCACCGGCGGCCACCGAGGAGTCGTAGACGTGCTGGAAGAGGTGGAGCGCTGGCTGCGCAGCCGCTCCTGGTCGGCTGCCGATCGCCCATTGGAGCAGCTGCTGGCGGCCAAGCGCCAGACGGGCCGGACGGTCAGTGTCGTGCTGCCCGCGCTGGACGAGGAGGCCACGGTCGGCGCGATCGTGGCGACGATCCGTGCCGAGCTGATGACCGGCGCCGTCCCGCTGGTCGACGAGCTGGTGGTGCTGGATTCCGGTTCCACCGACCGGACGGCCGAGGTCGCGGCGGCGGCCGGCGCCAAGGTCGTCCACCGTGACGCGGTGCTGCCGCGGATCCCCGCCGTCCCCGGCAAGGGCGAGGTGCTGTGGCGCTCGCTCCTCGCGACCACCGGCGACATCATCTGCTTCGTCGACGCCGACCTGCGCGAGTTCTCCGCGACCTTCGTCTCCGGCATCGTCGGCCCGCTGCTGACCGATCCGGACCTGCAGTTCGTCAAGGCGATGTACGACCGCCCGCTGGAGACCGGGGGCGAGGGCGCGGGGCCGGGCCAGGGCGGCCGGGTCACCGAACTCGTCGCCCGTCCGCTGCTCAACCTCCACTGGCCGCAGCTGGCCGGTTTCGTCCAGCCGCTGGGCGGCGAGTACGCGGCCCGCCGGGCCCTGCTGGAGCGGCTGCCCTTCCCGGTCGGCTACGGCGTCGAGCTGGGTCTGCTCGTCGACGCGCTGCACACCGTCGGCCTAGACGCCCTCGCCCAGGTGGACGTCGGCGTACGCAGGCACCGCCATCAGGACGGCCAGGCCCTCGGCCGGATGGCCGCCGCGATCTACCGCACCGCCCAACTCCGGCTGGCCCGCGGCCACTTGGTGCGGCCCCGGCTCACCCAGTTCGACCGCGGCGAGGCGGGTTTCGTGCCCCGCACCACGGACGTGGACACCGAGGAACGGCCGCCCATGGCCGACATCCCGGAATACGCGGCCAGGCGGGCGGCCTGACCCGCGTCGCACGTTTGCACGGATCTGTCACTGGTTAATCTCGCGACATGGTCTCCGAGCGCAGTGTGGTGAACGCAGGTGCCGAGGTTCTCGTCGCGTCCAATCGCGGACCGGTCTCGTACGCCCTGGGCGAGGACGGGGCGCTGACCGCGAAGCGGGGCGGGGGCGGGCTGGTGTCGGGGCTGTCGGCGATCGGTCCCGAGACTGACGCGGTGTGGGTGTGTGCCGCGCTCGGCGACGGCGACCGGGAGGCCGCGCGGCGGACCGGGGGCGGGCTGGACCCGGCCGACACCGGTGGACAGCGCGTCCGCATGCTGGACATCCCGGCCCATGTGCACGCCGACGCCTACAACGGCATCGCCAATTCGGTGCTGTGGTTCGTCCACCACATGCTCTACCAGACGCCGCTGGAGCCGGTCTTCGACGCGGAGTTCCGGCGGCAGTGGGGGGCGTACGAGGCGTACAACCACGCCTTCGCGCAGGCACTCGCCGACGAGGCGGGCCGGGACGCGGCGGTACTGGTGCAGGACTACCACCTGGCGCTGGTGCCGGGGATGCTGCGGGCGCTGCGGCCGGACCTGAAGATCGCGCACTTCTCGCACACCCCCTGGGCGCCGCCGGAGTACTTCCGGATGCTGCCGGACGGGATCGCCGAGCAGCTGCTGCGCGGGATGACGGGCGCCGACCAGCTGGGGTTCCTGACGCACCGCTGGGCGGACGCGTTCAGTGCGTGCTGCGCCGAGGTGCTGGGCGGCACCGGCGGCACCCGGCTCGGGGTGTACGGGCTGGGGGCGGACGCCGGGTTCCTGCGGGAGCGGTCGCGGCGGGCGGACGTGGACGAGCGGCTGGCGGCGCTGCGCGAGCAGATCGGCACCGGCCCGGACGGGGCGGCGCGCCGGAGCATCGTGCGGGTGGACCGCACGGAGCTGTCGAAGAACATCGTGCGCGGGCTGCTGGCGTACCGGGAGCTGCTGGTGGACCGGCCGGAGTGGCGGGAGCGGGTGGTGCACGTGGCCTTCGCGTACCCGTCGCGGCAGGACCTGGCGGTGTACCGGGAGTACACCGCGGAGGTGGGGCGGCTGGCCGAGGAGATCAACGCCGAGTTCGGCACGGCGGACTGGCGGCCGGTGGTGCTGCACGTGAAGGACGACTTCGCGCGGTCGCTGGCGGCGTACCGGCTGGCGGACGTGGCGCTGGTCAATCCGATCCGGGACGGGATGAACCTGGTCGCGAAGGAGATCCCGGTGGTGTCCGAGGAGGGCTGCGCGCTGGTGCTGTCGCGGGAGGCCGGCGCCCACGAGGAGTTGGGGGCCGCGGCGCTGACGGTCAATCCGTACGACGTGGGCGGTACGGCGCGGGCGCTGCACGAGGCGCTGTCGATGAAGGCCGGGGAGCGGGCGGAGCGCACCGAGCGGCTGGCCGCGGCGGCCACCGCGCTGCCGCCGGCCCGGTGGTTCCTGGACCAGTTGCAGTCGTTGCGGGAGGGGTGATCCGGGCGGCGCTGGGCGCGGCGGGGAGCGGGATCGGGCGCAGCGGGAGGCGGGGCCGGGCGCAGTGGGGAAGCGGGGCCGGGCGCAGTGGAGAAGCGAGCCGGGCGCAGTGGGGAAGCGGGGCCGGGCGCAGCGGGAAGGTGGGGCAGGGAAGCCGGGGCGCGGGCTGTTCCGGGCCGCGGTGGGGTAGTTCTTTCTCCATGCCGAACTCCGCGCGTGCCCTGCCGTCTTCCGTCCGTACGTCCACGATGGCGGCCGTCGCCGTGCTGGCCCTCGCGGCCGGCGGGTGTTCGTCCGCCCGGACCCATCCCGACGCCAAGGAGGGTTCGGGCAGTTCGGGGGCGTCGTCCCCCGCCTCGCCCTCGGGGGCGATAGCCGTGGGGCCGGGCCCCCAGGGTGCGTACACCGTGCAGCGGCAGCCCGCCCCCGGTACCTGCCACGTCCGCCACACCGCCGGCAAGCAGCCGCTGCCGGACCCGAGGTGCACGCCGGGCGCGACGAACCCCAAGGTGACCGCGGCGACCCTCAGTTCGACAATCTGCCGGAGCGGCTACACCAAGGACATCCGGCCCCCGGTGAACATCACCGGCCGGGAGAAGCAGGCCAACGCCGCGTCGTACGGCTACACCGGCCCGTTGCACGACGCCGAGTACGACCACCTCATCAGCCTCCAGCTGGGCGGCGATCCCAACGATCCGCGCAACCTCTGGGTCGAGCCGCCGTCACCCGGGCACCGGCCGGGCGCCGGCCCCAACAACCCCAAGGACGTGGTGGAGAACCGCCTCAAGGCCGCGATCTGCGCGGGCAAGGCCGACCTGACGAAGGCCCAGCAGGCCATCGCCCGGGACTGGACGACGGCGGAGGCGGTGCTGGGGCTGGGGAAGTAGGGGGTGGGGGGTGGGGCCGGGAAGTTAGGCGGGGGCCTACCCAGGGGCCCTAGGGGACGGTCGAACAGATCCCTTAGGGGACGCGAGGCCCCCTGCGGGGCCACAACGAAGCGGTGGGGCGGGGTATTCCCGACGGAGCGGGACACGGCGAGCCGCACCCCGCCGCTTCCGGTGGTCGGTCGGTGGCCAGTCGGTGGCGAACCGGCCGGTGGCCAGTCGGTGGTGAGCGGGCCACTGGTCGGTCGGTGGCCAGTCGGTGGTGAACCGGCCGGTGGCCAGTCGGTGGTGAGCGGGCCGGTGGTCAGGCGGTGGTGAACCGGCCGGTGGTCAGGCGGTGGTGAGCCGGCCGGTGGTGAGTCGGTGATCAGTCGGTGGTGAGGCGGTTCGCCAGCGCGCCCAGCAAGTCCACGACGCCGGTCGGGCCGGCGACGACCAGGTCGGCGCGGTCGGCGAGTTCGGTGACCTCGTTGCTGCCGCTGCAGACCAGGAGGCCGGTCAGGCCCTCGGAACGGAGTTTTTCGACGGCGGCGAAGGCGGCCAGGTCGCCGAGGTCGTCGCCGGCGTAGAGGACCGTCGAGGCGCCGGTTTCGCGGATCCAGTCGGCGAGCGCGACGCCCTTGTCCATCCCGGGCGGACGGAGTTCGAGGACCAGACGTCCCGGTTCGACGATCAGGCCGTGGCGTTCGGCCAGCGCGGTGAGCGGTGCGCGCAGCCGCTCGAAGGCGCCCTGGGGGTCTTCGGCGCGGCGGGTGTGGATGGCGATGGCCCGGCCGCCCTTGCGCTCGATGGCGGTCTCGACCCAGGTGCCGTGCCAGACGCCGGAGGTGTCCAGGACGCCGGGGAGTTCGGCCTGTATGGCGGCGATGCCGGGGTGCGGCGGCGGGGCGTGCACGGTGCCGGTGGACGCCTCCCAGCGCTCGGCGCCGTAGTGGCCGAGGACGGTGAGGTGGTCCAGTCCGGGGACGGCGGCGAAGCCGCCGAGGCGGACCGCGACGGTGGCCGGGCGGCCGGTGATCACCGCGACGGCGCGCAGCCGCGGTACGAGGCGCCCGAGGGCGGCGACCGCGCCGTCGTGGGCGCGGGCCTTTTCCGGGTCGGGGACGATGTCGGCGAGGGTGCCGTCGAAGTCGAGGGCGACGACGGCGCGTTCCGGGTGGGCCAGCAGCGCGGCGAGGCCGTCGCGGCCGGCGGGGGTGACGGGAGTCGGCACGTTCGGGGGGCTGCCCATGCCGCCGACCCTACCGGCGGTGGGCGGGCGCACGGCCGGTGCACGGGCGCATCGGGCCGACGGGTCGCGGACCGTCCCCGCCGCGCCGAGCTCATGGCTGCCGCGGCAGGCACGTGCGTGCCGCGCCAAGCCCGTCCCCGCCGCGCCGAACTCATGCCTGCCGCGCCAACTGCGTGCGTGCGCGGCAGGCACGTGCGTGCCGCGCCAAGCCCGTCCCCGCCGCGCCGAACTCATGCCCGCCGCACCAACCGCGCGCGCCGCGCCAGGCTCGTCCCTGCCGGCCGAGCTCATGTCTGCCGCACCAACCGCGTGCGTGCGCGGCAGGCACGTGCGTGCCGCGCCAAGCACGCCCCCACCGCGCCGAGCTCATGCCGGCCGCGGCAGGCACGTGCCTGCCGCGCCAGGCCCGTCCGGTCAGCGGCGGGCGCGGCGCGCCTCGCGTATCCGGCGCAGGCGGTTGATGGTGACGGGGTCGTGGGCGAGCGCGCGGGGGTCGTCCAGCAGGGCGTTGAGGAGCTGGTAGTAGCGGGTCGGGGAGAGGCCGAGGCGTTCGCGGATGGCCCGTTCCTTGGGGCCGGGGCCGGGCCAGGAGCGGCGCTCGACGGCGAGCACCGCCTCGTCCCGGGCGGACAGCCCGGAGCCGCCCGCGCCGCCGGTGGCCTGCGGGTCGTCCGTACTGCCGGTGCCGCTCGTCATCACGTTCCCACGATAAGCGCACGGTCGGACGGGGCGGGGGCCGGGCGGGTGGCCCGGTCCCCCGCGCGCGGGCTCACTCGCCGCTGTTGTCCTCGGTGTCCGCGGTGTTCTGGATGTCGGTGAGCACACCGGCCGGGTTGCCGTTCGGGCCGACCGCGGCGCCCATCCTGGCCTTGATGGTCTTGGAGACCAGCGGCCAGGACGTCTTGTCCGCCGGGTAGAACTGGGCGCCGGCCAGCTGCTTGAGGAAGCTGTGCAGCTTGGCGTAGTGGTCGTCGGCCATCATCGCCTCGGAGGCGGAGGTGGTGACGGGCAGCAGGCCGTACTCGCCGGAGAACTTCTCGACGTTCTTGTCGCTGTAGACGAAGTCGAGGAACTTGCCGGCCTCGGCGCGGTGGCCGTTCTGCTTGAACGCCATCATCCAGTCGGCGACGCCCATGGTGGTCTTGGCCGGGCCCTTGACGCCGGGCAGGTCGACGGTGCCGTAGTCGATGCCCTTGGCCTCGGCCTGCTTCATGAGGGTGGGGTGGCCGTTGAGCATGCCGACGTCGCCGGCGGCGAAGCCGGCGAAGGCGTCCTCGCGGTTGAGCTTGGCGGGGTCGCTGCCGGTCAGGTCCTTGCCGACGAGGTCGTTCTTGAGCCAGTTGAAGGTCTTGATGTTCTCGGGCGAATTGATCTGGTACTTGCCGATGCTGTCGGTGTAGCCGCCGCCGCCGCTGAGCATCCACATCAGCGTTTCGGCCTGGGTCTCCTCGGGGCCGAGCGGCAGTGCGTAGGGCATCTTGACGCCGTGTGCCTTCAGCAGGGCGGCGTCGTGGGCGATGTCGTCCCAGGTCTGCGGCGGGCTGGTGATGCCGGCCTGGCTGAACAGCTTCTTGTTGTAGAAGAGCCGCCGGGTGCTGGCGCCGAAGGGCAGGCCGTACTGGACGCGGTGGTATTCGCCGGTCTCCGCGAGGGCGGGGGTGAAATCGGCCTGCACCGGTATGGAGAGCAGCTGGTCGGCGCTGTAGAGCTTGCCCTTGGCCGCGTAGTCGGCGTACGCGCCTATCTGTGCGAGGTCGGGGGCCTTGCCCGCCTTGACCAGGTCCTCGACGTGCTTGTCGACGTTCGTCCAGCTGTCGACCTCGACGTCGATCTTGATGCCGGGATTCTTCTTCTCGAAGGCGCGGGCGAGCTGGTCCCAGTAGTGCTGGGAGCTGTTGGCCTCGCTGTCACCGTAGTCCGCGGCGATCAGCTTGAGGGTGACGTCGCCGTCCCCCGATCCGCCGCCGCAGCCGGTGAGTGTCAGTGTCATGGTGGTGGCCGTTGCTGCCGCCGCCAGGCTCAAGTACCGCCGCTGCACCCGCTGTTACCGCCCTTTTCCTGTCCCGAAATTCCGTGCTTGCCGGGTTCCTCGACACCGTCTCGGGGATCGCCCTCGCCCGGCGTGAACAGCGAGTTTCCACCCGCGTCCGATACAAGGTCTACACCACAGGTGGTTGCTCTTCGGTATCGGGCTCCCCACACTTCCTTCACCCGGACCGCACCGGTGAGTGGACTAGACCTTTCGGGGCGCATCGCGCGAAACTGTTCCCGTGAGACATGTCATCGCCCTGGATGTGGGCGGCACCGGGATGAAGGCCGCCCTCGTAGGGGCGGATCCCGAACCGTCCGGGAAGACACCGCCCGCCCTGCTCTACGAGGCGCGGCGGCCCACCGGCCGCGAACGCGGCCCCGACGCGGTGGTCGAGACGATCCTCGGCTTCGCCGCCGAGCTCCGCGACCTCGGCATCGCCCGCTTCGGCACTCCCGCCGAGGCCGCCGGCGTCGCGGTCCCCGGCATCGTCGACGAGACCTCGGGCACCGCCGTCTACGCCGCGAACCTCGGCTGGCGGGACGTCCCGCTGCGGGCGCTGCTCTCCGAGCGGCTCGGCGGGATCCCGGTCGCGCTCGGCCACGACGTGCGCACCGGCGGCCTGGCCGAGGGCCGGATCGGCGCCGGCCGGGACGCCGGCCGCTTCCTGTTCGTCCCGCTGGGCACCGGCATCGCCGGTGCCATCGGCATCGCCGGCCGCATCGAGGCCGGGGCGCACGGCAGCGCCGGCGAGATCGGCCACATCGTCGTACGGCCCGGGGGTCGGGCCTGCGGCTGCGGGCAGCGGGGCTGTCTGGAGACGCTGGCCTCGGCCGCCGCGGTGGGCCGGGACTGGGCGGCGGCCTGCGGCGACCCCGGGGCCGGCGCGGCGGACGCGGCCAAGGCCGTGGCGTCCGGCGACGAACGGGCCCGGGCGGTGTGGCGGGACGCGGTGGACGCGCTGGCCGACGGCCTGGTCACCGGGCTGACCCTGCTCGACCCGGAGATGCTGATCATCGGCGGCGGACTGGCCGAGGCGGGCGACACGCTGTTCACGCCTCTGCGGGAAGCGGTCCGGCGGCGCGTTACGTTCCAGCGGCTCCCCTCGATCGTTCCGGCGGCCCTCGGGGACGCCGCCGGGTGCCTGGGCGCGGGACTCCTCGCCCGGGATCTTCTCTCCACGGAGGTAACCGCCTGATGGCACAGCAACTGTCCGTGCAGCCCGCCGCGGGTCCCCGGCGCACCGTCCTGACCGGCGCCCGGATCGCCCGCCCGTCCGGCGTCGTCGAGCGCGGCCGGATCATCGTCGAGGGCGGCCGGATCACCGCGGTCCACAGCCGCGACGCCGACCTGACCGAGGACCGCGGCGCCGACGCCGTGGACCTGACCGGCCACCTGGTCGTGCCCGGCTTCGTCGACATGCACGTGCACGGCGGGGGCGGCGGCTCGTTCTCGTCCGCCGACCCCGGCGAGTGCATGACGGTCGTCGAGACCCACCGCCGGCACGGCACCACCTCGATGGTCGCCTCCACGGTCACCGGCGAGCTGTCCGAACTCGCCCGGCAGGCCGCGGTGCTGGCCGAACTGGTCCAGCAGGGCGAGCTGGCCGGGATCCACTTCGAGGGTCCGTTCATCTCCCCGCAGCGCTGCGGCGCCCACCAGCCGGGACTGCTGCGCGACCCGGACCCGTCCGACGTCCGCAAGCTCCTCGACGCGGCCCACGGCACCGCCGCGATGATGACCGTCGCCCCCGAACTGCCCGGCGGCCTGGCCTCCGTGCGGCTGCTCTCCGACGCCGGGGTGATCGCCGCCGTCGGCCACACCGACTCGTCCTACGAGGCGGCCCGGCAGGCCATCGACGCGGGCGCCACCGTCGCCACCCACCTCTTCAACGCGATGCCGCCGCTCGGCCACCGGGCGCCGGGGCCGGTCGCCGCGCTCCTGGAGGACGAGCGGATCACCGTCGAGCTGATCAACGACGGCACCCATCTGCATCCCGCGATGCTCCAGTTGGCCGTGCGTGAGGCGGGCGGCGGCCGGGTCGCGTTCATCACGGACGCCATGGGCGCGGCCGGCATGGACGACGGGAGGTATCCGCTCGGGCCCATGCAGGTCGAGGTCAGGGACGGGGTGGCCCGGATCGCCGACGGCCCCACGGCCGGCTCCATCGCGGGCTCCACACTCACCCTGGACCGGGCGTTCCAACGCGCGGTACTGGTCGACGGCCTGACGGTGGACCAGGCCGTCCAGGCGCTGTCGGCCACCCCTGCCCGCCTGCTGGGCCTCGCCGACCGCACCGGCTCCCTGGCGGCCGGCAAGGACGCCGACCTGGTGGTACTGGACGCGGCGTTCGCCCTGGTCGGGGTGATGCGCCGGGGCGAGTGGGTGGTGCGGCCGCAGAGCGCGTGAGGTGAGCTGCGGGTCTGGGCCAACCGCCACCGACGATGGCATGATCGCTCGCGCACTTGTCCGCATGCCACCGCCGTGCGCGGTTGCCCGACCCCGGCCGCCGCCCGGCCATGACTGCCCGGAGGGGCGACCATGATCCTCACGGTCACGCTGAACGCCGCCCTGGACATCACCTACCGCGTGCCCCGGCTCCGCCCGCACCGCACGCACCGGATCACCGAGGTGTCCGAACGCCCCGGCGGCAAGGGCGTGAACGTCGCCCGGGTGCTGGCCGCGCTCGGCCACCGCACGGTCGCCACCGGCTTCGCGGGCGGCGGCACCGGGGACGCGCTGCGCGCCCTGCTCGCCGAGACGGCGGTCACCGACGCCCTGGTCCCGGTCGGCGGCGCCACCCGCCGCACGGTCGCCGTCGTCGACGCGACCACCGGGGACACCACCCAGCTCAACGAGCCGGGCCCGACCGTCTCCCCCGCCGAATGGGACACCTTCCTCGGCACCTACCGCGAACTGCTGGGCGAGGCCCGGGCGGTGGCCCTGTGCGGCAGCCTGCCACCGGGCGTCCCGGTCGATGTCTACGCCCGCCTCACCCGCACCGCGCGCACCGCCGGCGTCCCCGTCCTCCTCGACACCAGCGGCGAACCGCTGCGCCGGGGTCTCGCCGCCCGTCCCGACCTCGCCAAGCCCAACGCCGACGAGCTGGCCGCCCTGACCGGCAGCACCGAGCCGCTGCGCGCCGCCCGCGACACCCGCCGCCGCGGCGCGCACGCGGTGGCCGCCTCACTGGGGCCGGACGGGATGCTGGCGGTCACCGCCGACGGCGCCTGGCAGGCCGCCCCGCCCCGGCGGTTCGCCGGCAATCCGACCGGCGCCGGCGACTCCGCGGTCGCCGGCCTGCTGTCCGGACTGGTGGAGGACCTCCCCTGGCCCGCACGCCTGGCCCGCGCGGTGGCCCTGTCCGCCGCGACGGTCCGGGCCCCGGCGGCCGGCGAGTTCGACCGGACGACGTACGAGGAGCTGCTGGAGCGCGTGGTGGTGACGGATCATCCGACGGCGGCCTGAACCGGCCCCGGCGGGTCTCAGGGCCGGGCCAGCCAGACCTGGTCGAGGTTCACGTCGCACTGGTTGCCGCTCTCGCAGGACAGCTTGACGGTGTTGGTGCCCTTGTTCAGCTGGACGTACGACCAGGTCTTGGTCCAGCCCTTGTCCCAGGCGCCCTCGGGGCCGTGGGCGAAGTTCCCCATGTTGACCGGGCGGGGGATCGCCGTGCCGTTCACGTTCAGCGTGAGGTTGGCGTCCTTGCCGGGCACGCCGTAACCGACCCAGAGCTTGTACTTGCCGGCGGTGTCCACGTCGACCGTCCATGTGGCGGAGGCGCCGGGGGTGTTCATCCCGCCGATGTACGTCCCGCCGGCCGAGCGGGCCCCGGGCACGTCCTTCGCCGTCGTCGCGCCGCCGTCCAGCCGCAGGCTGCCGGCGTCCTCCTTGGGGAGTTCGCCGGGCTTGGGCTTGGTGTGGGGCTGTTCGCTCGGCTTGACGGTGTCACCGGCCGTCGGGCCGGACTTGCCGGCGTTGGCGTTCTTGGTGTCGTCGCCGTTGTTGGTGAGCATCGCGACGCCGATGCCTATGCAGACCACCGCGACCACGGCGACCGCGCCGATCAGCAGGCCGTTGCGGCGGCGCGGCTCCGGCTCGCCGCCGTGGCCGGGCGCCGGCACGCCACGGGTGCGGTCGCCGCCGGGCAGCGTCTCCGGCGCGGCGTAGGTCGCGTTCTGCTGGCCGTAGGTGACCGGCTGCTGGGCCTGCTGGCCGTACTGGCGCTGGCCGACCGCCCGCACCTGGTTGTACGACGTGCGCGGCACCCCCGGCTGGCGGGCCGCCCCGCCGGCGCCCGGCGAGCCCGGTGCCCCGCCCTCGCCGCCTTCCGCGCGGTAGAGGTAGGCGAAGGGGTCGTCGTTCTCCGGCGTGTCCGCGCCGTTGTTGCCGGCCGTCATTCCGTGTCACTCCCAAGCGATGTGTGCGCGTGATGAACGCGTCGGTCGGTACGCGTGCGCAGACGTCTTCTGCGCGAATCTCTGGTCCGGGCCCCCGGCGGCGCCGCGCCGCATCGGCGCAGCCTACCCCCTCGCGTCCGGACCACACCGGGCCCGGCGGGCCACAAGATCGCTACGGATCGGTGAACTGCTGGTGCGGGGGCCGGCGGGCCGCGGATGTGAGATGCGCCGCGCGGCGCCCGCGTTTCCCCGCAGAGCCCGCCCGGCCCACCGCACAGCCGCGCCCGGTCCGCCGTCCGGGGTCAGCCCGCCGCCCGCCGGTTCGCCTTCGACCGGGAGCGCTTCTCGACGTACATCCGCTGGTCCGCCGACTCCAGGACCTCCTCGGCGGTCATCCCGCAGCTCGCCCAGCCGATGCCGAAGCTGGCGCCCACCCGGACCGCCCGTCCCTCCACCCGGATCGGCGGGATGATCGCGTTGCGCAGCCGCACCGCGAGGTCCTGGGCGTCGGCCGTGCCCAGACCGTCGGCGAGCACCACGAACTCGTCGCCGCCGAGCCGGGCGACCGTATCGCCGTCCCGTACGCCGCTGGTCAGCCGGCGGGCGACCTCGATCAGCACCGCGTCGCCGGTGTTGTGCCCGAAGCGGTCGTTGATCGACTTGAAGCCGTCGAGGTCGCAGAAGAGGACCGCGAGCCCCTTGGAGCCGTCGTCGGCCGGCCCGTCCGCGGGGGCGACGAGGTGGACGTGGTGGTCGAACGGGACCGGGGCCTTGCCCTCGAAGCCGTCGACGCCGTCGAAGGGCTCGTTGCCGTCCGGCCGGAAGCCGTGCGGGTCCCGCGGGTCCGCGCCGCCCGAGGAGGCGTAGGCGTCCGCCAGCGAACCGGCCGGCCGGGAGCACAGCCGGGCGCCGAGCCGGGCCCGCAGTTCGGCGCTGTTCGGCAGGCCGGTCAGCGAGTCGTGGCTGGCCCGGTGCGCGAGCTGGAGCTCGTGCCGCTTGCGCTCCTCGATGTCCTCGACGTGGGTGAGCAGGTACCGGGGGCCGTCGGCGGTGTCGGCGACGACGGAGTTGCGCAGCGAGACCCACACGTACGTGCCGTCGCGGCGGGCCAGCCGCAGCTCGGCGCGGCCGCCCTCGGCGGAGGTGCGCAGCAGGGTGCCGATGTCCTCGGGGTGGACGAGGTCGGAGAAGGAGTAGCGGCGCAGCCCGGAAGCCGTACGGCCGAGCAGCCGGCACAGCGCGTCGTTGGTCCGTAGCAGCCGCCCGTGCTGGTCCCCGCCCATTTCGGCCACGGCCATCCCGCTCGGCGCGTACTCGAAGGCCTGTCGGAAGCTTTCCTCGCTGGCGCGCAGGGCCTGCTGCTCGCGCTCCAGCCGGACCAGGGCGCGCTGCATGTTCGCCCGCAGCCGGGCGTTGCTGATCGCGATCGCGGACTGGAAGGCGTACATCTGCAGCGCTTCCTGGCCCCAGGCGCCGGGGCGGCGGCCGTTGCGCGGGCGGTCGACGGAGATCACGCCGAGCAGTTCGCCGCCGCCGTTGCCCGCGGTGTACATGGGCGCGAAGAGGCGGTCCATCGGGTGCCACTCGTCGGGGAAGCGCGGCGCCGGCCCGGCCGTGTGCCACTGCGGCACGTCGTCGTCGTCCAGCACCCAGCCCTCGGTATACGGGATGAAGCACAGGTCGCCCCACCGCTCCCCCATGGACAGCCGGCGGTCCCAGGAGGAGCGCGAGCCGACCCGGCCGGCCATCAGGGCCTCGGCGCCCGCGCTGCCGGCGACCGCGGCCACCACCAGGTCGCCGTCGGGCCGCACGAGGTTGACCGCGGACAGTTCGTAGCCGAGGCCGTTGACGGCGCCGTCGGCGACGGTCTGCAAGGTGTCCGCAAGGCTGCGTGCGGTGTTCAGTTCGGCGACCACTTGGTGCAGCTGCCGCAGGGTCGCAAGACGGACGTATGGCTCCGACTCGGTCTCCATCGCTCGCTCCCCTGAGACCTCGACAGCAGACTCCACGATTCTTGTCGTCCGATTCCACGCTCACTGAATCACAGTGAGCTCTTCACTCGGTACACAGGGTCAACAATTAGAGGCCGCTGTGACTCAAGTCACAGACGGTGAGCGAGCGTTGACCGTGTCCCACCACCCCGTCCCAGCGAACCCGCCTTCACTCTTTCTACACTTTCTGAACGCAAATTCCGAGCGTTCTGCCACCTGTATACGACCTCCGTCGCTGGACCTAGGACGCGGGTGGTCCCGGGGTCCGATGCGCGCGCGGACGGCGGGAAGTTAGCGTTCATGGCGTGTTCACGGAAACCCCTGTCGATGCGGCGGCCGCCCGGCCCGCCGCCACCGCCGCCCCCACCGTCGCGCCGGCCTCCACGCCGGGTGGCGCGCCGATCCCGCATGCTGTGGGGGTGAGTGACGACGAGTTCCGCGCCGCCCTGTCCCGGCTCGCCGCCGGCGTCGTACTGATCACCGCCCACGACCCGGACGCCGGGCCGCGCGGCGAGGACGCCGGCATGACCGCCACCGCCTTCCTTTCCGTGTCGCTCGACCCGCCGCTGGTGATGGTGAGCGTTCGCAACGGCTCCCGGATGGACGACCTGCTGGCGGAGCAGCCACTGTGGGCCGTCTCCGTCCTCTCGGGACACCAACGGCAGATCGCCGGGCGATTCGCCATGAAGGGCCGCATCAGCGACCGGCTTCTCTTCGAGGACATCGCGCACGTACGGGGCGAAGCATCCGGCGCCCCGCTCATCGGCGGTGCGCTGGCGACCCTGGAGTGCCGCACCGAGCAGCGCGTCACGGCCGGCGACCACACCCTCGTCATCGGACGGGTCCTTGCCACCGGCATCCCGAACGAGGACGACGGACCGCTGACGTACTTCCGGGGGCGGTACCGGCAGTTGGGGTGAGGGGCCGGGGGGCGGGGCGGCGGGCTACGGGCCGGGAGAGTGGGCCGGCGGGCTGTGGGCCGGGAGAGCGGGGTGGCGGGCTGCGGGGCCGGTAGAGATGGCCGGTGGGCTGCGGGGCCGGGAGAGCGGGGAGCGGGCTGCGGGCCGGGAGAGTGGGTCGGTGGGCTGCGGCCGGGAGAGTGGGGTGGCGGACTACGGGCCAGGCGAGCGGGTCGGTGGGCTGCGGGGCCGGGAGAGCGGGTCGGTGGGCTGCGGGGCCGGGAGAGTGGGCCGGCGGGCTGTGGGCCGGGCGAGCGGGGGCGACCTGCGGGGCCGGGAGAGCGGGGTGGCGGGCTGCGGGGCCGGGAGAGCCGGGTCGCGAGCTACCGGGCCGGTGGCCTGCGGGCGGTGGGCTTCGGCAGGCGGCCGGCTGCTGCGCCGCTCAGGTCCAGTCGCGGCCCGAGCGGCCGCGCTTGGTGTCACCGCGCTGCTTCTTCTCGCGCAGCCGCCGCTCGTTGATGCCCCGTGGGATCCGCGACTTCCGGCGCGCCTTGGGCGGCGGCGCGCTGGCCTCGGCGAGCAGCGCGGCCATCCGGACGGCCGCGGTCTCGCGGTTGCGCCACTGGGAACGGTGGTCGGAGGCGCGTACCGACAGCACGCCGTCGACCAGCCGGCCGGCCAGCCGCTCCAGCGCACGCTCCTTCCACACCGGCGGCAGCGCCTGCGTGCTGCCGAGGTCGAAGCGCAGCTCGACCTGGCTGTCGCTGGTGTTGACGTGCTGGCCGCCCGGACCCGAGGACCGCGAGAAACGCCAGACGAGCTCGGCCTCGGGAAGGACGACCGAACCGCGGATGACATGGGGCCCGGACATGCCCCTATGATCCCGCGAATCCGACCGCACCGTCACCCGCTTTTCACGCCCCTTGACCTGGCCGCACATCAGATTCCGCCCATGAGCGGGCAAGTAGCGCGGCGCACCGCACGGACACCGGCACCTGCAGGCCGTACTGACACCGGCACCTGCAGGCCGCACGGACACCGGTACCTGCAGGCCGTACGGACTCCGGTAGGCCGCACGGACATCGGCATGCCCCCTGGGACCGGCATCAGGATTGGGCAAAGAAAGTAAAGAGACCTGGAACCTCACGGTCCCCCGACGACGTTCTGGTGGGTGACGGTAGCTTCGTGCCAGCACGGAGCCCGACGACTCGACGCGTTGACTAGGAAAGGGACATCCCCATGGCTGTAAGCCTGTCCAAGGGCGGCAACGTCTCGCTCACCAAGGAGGCACCGGGCCTGACCGCCGTCACGGTGGGCCTCGGCTGGGACGTCCGCACCACCACCGGCACGGACTTCGACCTCGACGCGAGCGCGATCGCGGTGAACACGACCGGCAAGGTCTACTCCGACCAGCACTTCGTCTTCTTCAACAACAAGAGCACGCCGGACCAGTCGATCGTCCACACCGGTGACAACGTCACGGGCCAGGGCGAGGGCGACGACGAGCAGATCAACGTCAACCTGGCGGCACTGCCGGCCGACATCGACAAGATCGTCTTCCCGGTGTCCATCTACGACGCCGACAACCGCAGCCAGAACTTCGGCCAGGTGCGCAACGCCTTCATCCGCATCGTCAACCAGGCCGGTGGCGCGGAGATCGCGCGCTACGACCTGAGCGAGGACGCGGCCACCGAGACCGCCATGGTCTTCGGCGAGCTGTACCGCAACGGCGCGGAGTGGAAGTTCCGCGCGGTGGGCCAGGGTTACGCGTCGGGCCTGGTCGGCATCGCGAAGGACTTCGGCGTCAACGTCTGAGTCGTCCACGGCCACGCGGGCTGCGTCTGAGCGGTCCTTGTCCACGCAGTCCGGGTCCGCGCAGGCCGGGTCCGCGCGGCCTGGGTCCGCGCGGCCTGCGGCTGAGTGATCTGCCGCTGAGTGGTCTGTGGCTAAGTGGTCTGTGGCTGAGTGGTCTGTGGCTGAGTGGTCTGTGGCCGAGCGGCCTGTGTCCGCGTGATCTGCGGCCGAGCGGTCAGCGGCTGAGTGGTCCGCGCCCGAGGCGCGGAGGCACCACCGGCGCCCACACCCGGGCTTGCTTCAGGGCCGGTCCCCTTCGGGGGGCCGGCCCTGCGCGCGTTTTCAGGCGGCCGCGCCGTTCCCCTCCCGCTCACCCTCCCCCTCCGCCGGTTCGGGCGGCGTGGCCAGCACCGCCACCTCGTCCAGCGACAGGCCGAGCGTGCCGGCCAGCGCCGCGACCGTGAAGAACGCCGGGGTGGGCGCCCGGCCGGTCTCGATCTTCCGCAGCGTCTCGGCGGACAGCCCCGCCGCCGCCGCGACCTCGACCATGCTCCGCCCGCCACGCGCCACCCGCAGCAGCGCGCCGAGCCGTTCACCGCGTTCCCGCTCCCAAGGAGTCAGTGGAGTTCGCACCATGCCCGTGATACTAATACCGGTAAACAATTACCGGTAAAGAAATACCGGCTCAGCTCCCTGACCTGCGGAGGTCATCCATGGTGGAAATCAAGACGGAGCCCGCGGTGGACGCCATGCGGCTGACCGGCCGGGTCGTCGCCGACGCACTGGCCGCGGTTCGCGCGGCCGCCGCGCCGGGCGTGCGGCTGCTGGACCTCGACGAGGTCGCCCGGGCGGTGCTGCGCGAGGCCGGCGCCACCTCGCCCTTCCTCGGCTACCGCCCGTCGTTCGCGCCCACCCCGTTCCCGGCCGTCATCTGCGCGTCCGTCAATGACGCGATCGTGCACGGCATCCCGGACGGATACCGGCTGCGCGACGGCGACCTGGTGAGCATCGACTGCGGTGCGGTGGTGGACGGCTGGGCCGGCGACGCCGCCATCAGCTTCACGGTCGGCACCGCGCGCCCCGAGGACGAGCGACTCATGGACACCACCCAACGAGCGCTGGCGGCCGGTATCGCGGCCGCCGTACCGGGTGCCCGGATCGGCGACGTCTCCCATGCGATCGGCGGCATCGGACGCGCCGCCGGCTACGGCATCTCCCGCGACTTCGGCGGCCACGGCATCGGCCGGCAGATGCACGAGGACCCGCCCGTCCCCAACGACGGCCGACCGGGCCGCGGCTTCCTGCTGCGCCCCGGCCTGGTGATCGCCATCGAGCCGATGTTCCTCGCCGGCGGCACGGACGCGTACGTCACGGACGGCGACGGCTGGACCCTGCGCACCGCCGACGGCAGCCGGGCCGCCCACTTCGAGCACACGATCGCGGTGACGGAGGACGGGCCACGGGTGCTGACGATGCAGTAGGCGGGCCGGGGGGCTGATGCGGCGCGGGTGCGGCGCGGGTGCGGTGCGGGTGCGGCGCGGGTGCAGTGCGGGTGCAGTGCGGGTGCAGTGCGGATGCCGGTGCGGGTCTTGCTGCTGGCGCTGTTGTAGCCGGGTCGCGGGGGGGTTGGTGCTGTCGTAGCCGGGCTGCGGGGGCTGGCGCTGACGTAGCCGGGCGGCGGGGGCTGGCGCTGGTGGTGGCGATGTTGGAGCCGACCGCGGGGGCCGGCACTTGTACCGCGGGGGCCGGCACTCGTACCGCGGGGGCCGGCACTTGTGCTCTCGTAGCCGGGGCGCGGGGGCCGGCGCTGACGTAGCCGGGCCGCGGGGGCCGGCGCTGACGTAGCCGGGCGGCAGGGGCTGGCGCTGGTGGTGGCGATGTTGGAGCCGATCGCGGGGCCGGCACTTGGACTGTCGTGGCCAGGCCGCGGGGGCTGACTGGCCGCGCGGCTCGTTCAGCCCTGCGGCCGGCTGGGTCCTGCGGCCCTTGCACCCCTGCGGTCCGTTCCGGTCCCTGCGGCCGGTTGAGCCCTGCGGTCCGTTCCAGCCCCTGCGGCCCGTCCGCCGCTCGGGCTCGTTCCCCCCCGCCACTCCAATCCTCTGCCACTCCACCCCGTTGGGCCGGCTAGCCGTCGAGGGCGTGCGCTCCGGCCTCGGCGAACTGCTCGTCGAGGGTCCCGCTCGGCGCCCCCGCCACCCCGATCCCGGCGATCGGCGCGTCCCCGTCCCGGACCGGCGCACCGCCCGCCAGGAAGAGGGTGCCGGGAATGTCCTTGAGCGTGGGCGCCTGGTCGAGGCGCTTGACCAGTTCGGAGGTGGGGGCGTTCCAGGAGACCGCCGTGAACGCCTTACGGGTCGCGGACTCGTACGCCTGCGGCCCGGCGCCGTCGCCCCGCAGCGCGACCAGCGTGCTGCCGTTGCGGTCCACAACGGTCACGGAAACCCGCTGCCCGGCCTTCTCGGCCGCCTTCAACGCGGCCTGGGCGGCCTTGGTGGCCGCGTCGAGGGTGAGGTGGGTGGTGGTACGCGTGAGGCCCTTGCCCACGTTCGCGGGCGAGGCCGCAGCGGAAGCGGTGGACGCGGCGGCGGAGTGCGTGGAGGAGGGCGCGGCGGTCGCGGAGGCGCCGCCGAGGACACCCGCGCCCACCAGGGCGGTCGCGACGGCGCCCGCCGCAGCGACGGCACCGACCACGGAGACCTTACGAGAGATCTTGCGGGAGCCCTTGCGAGGGACGTCGTGAAAGACCTCGTGAGAGACCTGGCGGGAAGCCTCATTCGAGACCTCGGGGGAGACCTCGTGGGAGGCCGCCTTGTGGAAGGAGTTGCGGGAGGCCTTGCGGGAGGCCTTGTGGGAGACCTTGTGGGAGCGGAACGGAGTTCTCGGATTCATGTCCTCATCGTCGGAGGAAGACCGGTCCGCCCGGATCGGCGGTCCGGCCGGGATCGCCGTGCATGATGGGGGATACCGGTGTCGACCGATCGGTTGATGCGGGCGCCGCTCCGCCCGGGTTACGACTACCCGGGTTACGACTACGAGGTCGGCGCCCGGCCAGGGCCCGTCTGACGGACGTCGGCCTACGAGGAGACCACGGTGCACATCACTCAGCAGCCACCGCCGGACAGCGGCGCGAACGGGGACGGGGAAGCGGGCAGCCCCGTGGACCGGGGCCCAGGCAGGGGAGCGGGCAGCACCGTGGGCCAGGGACCGGGCGGGGAAGCGGACAGCACCGTAGACCAGGAACCGGGCGCGGAAGCGGACAGCACCGTGAACCAGGAACCGGGCGCGGAAGCGGACAGCACCGTAGACCAGGAACCGGGCGCGGAAGCGGACAGCACCGTAAACCAGGACCCGGGCGCGGAAGCGGACAGCACCGTAAACCAGGAACCGGGCAGGGAAGCGGGCAGCGCCGTGGACCAGTGCCCGGGCGCGGAAGCGGGCAGCACCGTGGACCGGGACTCAGGCAGGGGCGCGAACAGGGACGGGATCAACGTCCCCGAACCGGGGCCGACCGCCATCCCGGGCACGGGCTCGACCATCGCCCCCGGGCCGGGCTCGACCGCAGCACTGATGGGAAGCGCCCCCGACCCGGGCCGCGACCCCGACGCCCGCTGGTTCGGCCCGGTGCTGCACCTGACGTTCTTCCTGCTGCTCGCCGCCTCGCTCACCCGCTTCCTGCTCCGGCACCCGGGAGAGCCCCGCACCCCGTGGATCATCGCCCTCAGCATCACCCTGGCCCTGCTCCACATCCTCGGCCCAACCCTCGCCCGCCACCCCCGCACGCCCCCCACACCTCGCACACCTCACACACCCCATAGGCCCCGTAGTCCCCGCAGGCCCTATAGGTCCCGTACGCGGGACGCCGGGCAGACCGACACCCGCCGACTGCTCTGGCTGGCCGCGGTCGTGACGGTCTGGGTCGTCGTGGTCCTGCTCGCGCCGAGTTTCGCCTGGTGCGCCGTGCCGCTCTTCTACACGGGCCTGCGGACGCTGCCGGCCGGCGCCGCATCGGTGCTGGTCGGCCTGCTCACCGCGTTCGTCGTGGCCGCCCAACTCCGGCTGTCGACCGACTTCGACCCGATCCTGGTGCTGGCCCCGCCGGCCGTCGCCGCGCTCGCCACCGCCGTCTTCGTCCACATGGAGCGGCAGGCGTCCCGCCAGCGCGCCCTGATCGACGATCTGCTGCGGACCCGCCGCGAACTGGCCGCCACCGAGCGGCGCGAGGGCACGCTCGCCGAGCGGCAGCGCCTCTCGATGGAGATCCACGACACCCTCGCCCAGGGCCTGTCCAGCCAGCAGATGCTGCTCCAGGCCGCCGACCGGACCTGGGACAGCGCCCCGGCGACCGCCCGCGGTCATCTACGTACGGCCACCGAGATCACCGCCCGCAACCTCGCCGAGGCCCGCCGCTTCGTCCACGACCTCGCCCCGGCCGACCTGGCCGGCGGCACCCCCCTCCCGGAGGCCCTCCGCCGACTGGCCACCCGTACAACCGGCCCCACGACGGGCACCACGACCGGCCCCACAACGGGCACCACGACCGGTCACGCGACGAGTCCAACAACCGGCCACGCGACGGGTCCGGCGTCCGGTCACGCGACGGGGGCCACGACCGATCACGCGACGAGTCCAACGCCCGGCCATGCGACGAGCCCCACGACCGGCCACGCGTCCGTACACGCGACGGGCCCCACGACGGATCATGCGACGGCACCGACGACCGGCCCCACGCCGGGTCCCACGACCGGGCCCCCTACAGGTCCCACGACCGGGACCGGCGCCACTACGGGCGGGCCGGGCGGCGGCGGGCCTGGCGGGCCCGGCGAGCGGCTGAGCGTGCGCTTCCACCAGGACGGCACCCCCGTACCGCTCCCGGACCGGGTCCAGTCCGCGCTGCTACGCATCGCCCAGGGCGCCCTCGCGAACGTCCGTGAGCACGCCGCCGCGCGCACCGTCACTCTCACCCTCAGCTACCTGGACGACCAGGTCGTCCTCGACATCGCCGACGACGGCCGGGGTTTCACCACCGCCGCCGCGCAAGGGCGCGGCCACGGTCTGCCCGCCATGCACGCCCGGATGCGGCAGCTCGGCGGGACGCTCACCATTGAATCCGCACCGGGCGAGGGCACCGTCCTGTCCGCCGCCGTCCCCCTGGAGCGCACCCCATGACCTCCTCCGCGACCGCCTCCACAGGCGAAGCGCCGCGCACCCCCGTACGCGTCCTGCTCTGCGACGACCACGCGGTCGTCCGCGCCGGGCTGCTCGCCCTGCTCAGCAGCGCGCCCGGCATCGAGGTCATCGCCGAGGCCGGCGACGGCGAGGAGGCCGTGGCGCTGGCCGCCGCACTCCGCCCCGACGTCGTCCTGATGGACCTCCAACTCGGTTCGGGCATCGACGGCATCGAAGCCACCCGCCGCATCACCGCCCGCGCCCGGGAGGACGCCAAGGACGGCAACACCGTAGAGGCACCGCGCGCCCGCGAAGCCGCAGCAGAAGCCGCAGCAGCCGAGAACCCCGCGGGTACTGCGTCAGCCGCTCCCACTCCCCCGACCGCCCGCCCCACCAAACCCGCACCCGCCGGCCCCAGCCCCACCACCCCGACCACCTCGACCGGCCCCACGGACTCGACCAGCTCGCCCAGCCTCACCAGCTCGCCCAGCCCAACCCGCCCGACCAGCGCGACCAGCGCGACGAGCCCGACCGGCCCGATCCCCCCGGCCGGCCCGATCCCCCCGGCCGGCCCGATCCCCCACGTCCTCGTCCTGACCACCTACGACACCGACGCCGACATCACCCGCGCCATCGACGCCGGTGCCACCGGCTATCTCCTCAAGGCCGAACGTCCGGAGGAACTGTTCGCCGCCATCCGGGCCGCGGCCGCGGGGCGCAGCACCCTCTCCGGGCCGGTCGCCCACCGGGTACTGGCCCAGATGCGCAGCCCGCGCCCCACCCTCACCGACCGCGAGCTCGACATCCTCGGCCAGCTCGCCCGCGGGCTGAGCAACCGGGAGATCGCCCGCGCCCTGTTCATCAGCGAAGCCACGGTCAAAACCCACCTCGGCCGCATCTACGACAAGCTCTCCGTGGACACCCGGGCCGGCGCGGTCTCCGTAGCCAAGGAACAACGCCTGCTGCCCTGACGGCGCCCCCCTTTCCCACGAGGCAAGCCAGGCCCCACGAGACAAGGCAGGGCCCACCCCACAGGCGATGTCCGCGCCCAGACGGTCCCGCCGTCATGGCCCGCCGTCATGGCTGGACGTAACGGACCCCATGCCCCTCGTTACGGCCCCAGTCATGGCCCGACGCCATGGCCCGCTGGCACGGCCCGCTGCCGTCTGCCGCTCGTGCCCTCCTGGTTCGCCGCTCGCGCCCTCCGGGCCGCGAGCGGTCCTGGTCGGCGACAGTCCCGGTCCGTGCCGACCCCCGATCCGTGCCGGTCGGTGCCAGTCCCGGTCGGTGCAAGCCCGTGCCGGGTCCCGGTCGGTGCCAGTCTCGGTCCGTGCCGGGCCCCGGTCCGTGCCGGTCGGTGCCGATCCCGGTGGGTCCCGGTGGGTTCCGGTCGGGGCCGGTCGATGCCAATCCCGGCCCGTGCCGGTCGGTGCCCATCCCCGCGGGTCCCGGTGGGTCCCGGTCGGTGCCGGCCCCCGTCCGTGCCCGTCGATGCCAGTCCCGGTCAGTGCCGGTCGGTGCCGATCCCGGTGGATCCCGGCCCGTCCCGGTCGGTGCCGGTCGGTGCCGGTCGTGGTCAGCGCAAGTCGGTGCCGGTCGTGGTCAGCGCAAGTCGGTGCCGTTCGTGGTCAGCGCAAGTGGTGCCGGGCCCCGGCCCGTGCCGGTGCGGACGTCCGCCCGCCAACGCCCGCCAACCGGCGTGACACCATCAAGGCGTGATCGACCTCGGCTACTCCCTCTCCCGCCGCTTTCCGGACCCACCGCAAACGGACTACCGGACCGCGGGGGTACACGCGCTCCGCCACGACCTCTTCTGCGGCGACGTCTACCTCGCCGACACCACGGCGGACCGCGAACTCTCCACCGCCTGGGGCTGGGTGCCGGTCCTCGACTTCGCCTGGGCGCTCTGCGACATCGTCGAGCAGCTCGACACCGACCCCCGCGGCAGCCGCTCGGCCCGTCCCGTCCACGCCGAGCTCGACTTCACCGAATCCGCCGACCGGATGCTCTTCGAGCGGCGCTTCGGCTGGGTGGACGTCGACGCCGACTGGATGCCGGCCGACGAGCCCCCGCTCACCTTCAACCACGCCGCGCTCCGCCGCGAGGCCCGCGACTTCCTGCACGACCTGATCGCCGACCTCACCGACATGCACGACGGCCTCGGCGACAACCCCGTCATCTGGGACCTCCAGTCCCGCTTCCCCCGCGTCTGACTCCCACCGGACCGCCCGCACACCGGCCGCCCGAAAAGAAACATTCAACGCAGCTCCACCAACACAGCCCACCCGCCAGCGCCCCCTCTCCCCCTCCCCCTGTTCAGCTCCACCCCTCCCCCTATTCCGCTCCTCTCTGCCTCCCCGCGTCCCTTACTCCCCTCCCCTCCTCCCCTACTCCACCCGCACCCCCACCTGTGCCGCGAACGCCGGTGCCAGATCCAGCAGTTGGGCCGTACCGATCACCGCCCCCGACAGCCGGTCGATCCCTCGCGCGATGTCCACCGCCGCCGCGCCGCGCAGATCGACGTCCTTCATCCGCGCCTCGGAGAAATCGATCCGCGCCAAGGTGCAGTCGTCGAACGTGACCCGCTCCAGCTCTGCACCCGCGAAGTCCGCCTCGATCAGCACGCACCCCTCGAAGGCGACATCCCGCAGCTTCGCGCTCCGCAGATTCGGGAAGTCGATCTTCCCGCCGCGCACCACCACCCGCTCCAGGACCGCCCCGTGCAACTGCGTCCCGCCGAGCCTGGCGTCCGAGACCTCGACATCGCGCAGGCTCGCCCCGGACAGGTCCGTCCCGACCCCACGCACCCCACTCAGCACACTGTCGATGATCCGGGCCCGGGCCAGCACCGTCTCGTCGAGCCCGCAACGACGCAGCGCACAGTCCATGAACCGCGCGCCACGCGCCGACTGCCGCGCCCAGTCGGCGTCCACGAACTCCAGCCCGTCGTAATCCCCGTCCTCCTCCAACTCCCCGCCGTCGTACGCCACCAGCTCCGGCAGCCGCACCTCCGGACGCCGCACCGCCCGCACCGTCTCCTTACCGCGCCCGGCCACGCGATCACCCCTTTCACCCTCGACCACCTACGCGTCGCCCGTCCCGCACCCGCGCAACGCAACCCGTCACACTCCGCCCGAGATCCACCCGTCGGAACCCGTCACACTCCGCGGGCATTCGTCCGTCGGAACCCGTCGCAACCCATCGTGAACCACCCCACTGACAACGCCCCCTGACCAGCGCAAAGACCCCTCAACCGCCAGCCTCGCCCCTCACCATCACCCGCACCCGCACCCGCACCCGCACCCGCACCCGCACCCAACGCCCTCAACCGCCGACCCCAACCACCGCCCCCAACCGAACTCGAGATCGCAGACCGACCGAGCCCGGGCCCGGCCCGCCCCCAGGCCGCCGGGCCCCAGCCCCAGTCACACCCCCCCTCCCCCCGCCACATCCCCTACCGCACCACCGCCATCTCCCTAGCCGTCTCGTTCAGCCGCCGGCCGCCCGACTCCGTGCACGTCACGATGTCCTCGATCCGCACCCCGAACCGCCCCGGCAGATAGATCCCCGGCTCGATCGAGAAGCACATCCCCGGTACGAGCGGCAGATGTTCGCCCTCCACCAGGTACGGCGGCTCATGCGTGGTGACCCCGATGCCGTGCCCGGTCCGGTGGATGAAGTACTCGCCGTAACCCGCCGCCTTGATCACCCTCCTGGCCACCCGGTCGACGTCCTGGCAGGCGATGCCCGGCCGCACCGCCTCGAAGGCCGCCTGCTGCGCCTCCCGCACGATGTCGTGCACCTTGCGCTCCTCGGCGGACGGCTCACCCACGTGAACGGTGCGCGACGTGTCCGACCCGTACCCGTCCTTCAGCCCGCCGAAGTCAAGGACGACCATGTCGCCGTCCTCGATGACCCGCTCCCCCGCCTCGTGGTGCGGATTGGCGCCGTTGGGGCCCGACCCGACGACCGTGAAGTCCACCTGGCTGTGCCCGTGCTCGATCAGCAGCCGGGTCAGGTCCGCGGCCACCTCCGACTCCCGCCGCCCCTCGAAGCGAACGCCCAGGACCTTCTCGTACGTCGCGTCCGCGGCCGCCCCGGCGGCTGCCAGCAGCGCCACCTCGTGGGCGTCCTTGACGGCGCGCAGCATCGGCAGCACCTCCGTCAGCGCCGCGTACGCCGCCCCCGGCAGCGACCGCTGGAGGCCCAGCAGATGCAGCGCCCAGGTCGCGTCGGACACCCCGTAACGCCCCTCCGGACGCATCCACTCGGCGAGCTCCGCATACGGGTCCGCGCCATCGCTCCACCCGGACACGTCCAGCGCGGCCGCCCCGACGGCGTGCTCAGCATCCGGCTGCTCCAATACGGGCACCAGCAGCCGCGAGCGCCGGCCCGGCTCGATCAGCAGTGCCGTCAGCCGCTCGGTGACCGCGGGCGGCCGGTAACCGCACAGCCACACCAGATCCGGCCCCGGCGTCACCAGCAGCCCGGCCAGCCCGGCAACGGCCGCCGCCCGCCCCGCCCGCTCCAACCGCCGCTCGTAGTCCTCATGCGTCATCGAAGTCACCATGCCGGCGAACTTACGCCGCGCACCCCACCACACCACCCAAAACCCGCCGCAACGGGCGACTCCTCGCCGCCCCCACGCCCCTCCCGGCCGACTCCGGAAGCGCCCCCAACCCCCGGCGAAACACACAAAGCCCCAGGCCACCACCGGCCCGGGGCTTCGTCCCGTTCATCCCTTTACGTTCACATTCAGAGCCCCCTGTCGGATTCGAACCGACGACCTTCGCTTTACAAGAGCGGTGCTCTGACCAGCTGAGCTAAGGAGGCGTGCCGGAAGAAGTGTACCCAGGCGGGCCGGGTGCCCGGCTCCTTAATTTGTGAGAACGGACTACTGACACCGAGGGCCGTCGCGGGTAGCGTCACGGGGAAGTCCGCATCAGTGGACTAAACCACTCCTTTTACTCGGATCGTCCGGCACGTTCCTGCCGGTGAAGGGACTCATCACCATGGCTACGGTCACCTATGACCAGGCATCCCGGATCTACCCGGGTTCCGACAAGCCCGCCGTCGACAAGCTGGACATCGACATCGAGGACGGCGAATTCCTCGTCCTGGTCGGCCCCTCCGGATGCGGCAAGTCCACCTCCCTGCGGATGCTCGCGGGACTGGAGGACGTCGACGGGGGCGCCATCCGCATCGGGGACCGCGACGTCACCCACCTTCCGCCCAAGGACCGGGACATCGCCATGGTGTTCCAGAACTACGCGCTCTACCCGCACATGACCGTCGCCGACAACATGGGCTTCGCGCTCAAGATCGCCGGCGTGCCGAAGGCCGAGATCCGGCAGAAGGTCGAGGACGCGGCGAAGATCCTGGACCTCACCGAGTACCTGGGGCGCAAGCCCAAGGCGCTGTCCGGTGGTCAGCGGCAGCGGGTCGCGATGGGCCGGGCGATCGTGCGGGAGCCGCAGGTCTTCCTGATGGACGAGCCGCTGTCCAACCTGGACGCGAAGCTGCGCGTGCAGACCCGTACGCAGATCGCCGGGCTGCAGCGCCGGCTCGGGATCACGACGGTCTACGTCACTCACGACCAGGTCGAGGCCATGACCATGGGCGACCGGGTTGCGGTCCTCAAGGACGGGCTGCTCCAGCAGGTCGACTCGCCGCGGAACATGTACGACCGGCCGGCGAACCTCTTCGTGGCCGGCTTCATCGGCTCGCCGGCCATGAACCTCGTCGAGGTGCCGATCACCGACGGCGGGGTCAAGTTCGGCAACAGCGTCGTACCGGTGAGCCGGGAGGCGCTGACCGCGGCCGCCGACAAGGGTGACCGCACGGTGACCGTGGGCGTCCGCCCCGAGCACTTCGACATCGTCGAGCAGAACGGCGCCGCGGCGCAGTCGCTGTCCAAGGAGAGCGCGGACGCCCCGGCCGGCCTCGCGGTCACCGTCAACGTCGTCGAGGAACTGGGCGCCGACGGCTATGTGTACGGCACGGCGGAGGTCGGCGGCGAGGTGAAGGACCTGGTCGTCCGCGTCAACGGCCGCCAGGTGCCGGAGAAGGGCACCCAGCTGCACGTCGTGCCGCGGCCGGGCGAGACGCATGTGTTCTCGACGTCGTCCGGGGAGCGCCTGTCCGACTGAGCGGGAGCGCGCTGGGCGCGTCGCACCGGGCCGTGAACCCGGAGCGGGTGGGCCGCGTGTGAGGGGTGGCGGTGGCGGGTAGGACCCGGCACCGCCACCGCTGCGTTCAGGGCCGTGCGGCGCCCGTGCCACCGGGACAGAACGGGCTTTTCGTACCAGTGCGTCAACATCACTACTGGACCGACGAGGCATTACGTCGCTCGATAAGGTGACCAAATGTCGCCAAATCATCACTCCTCGCTACCATCACGACCGTGAACTCCGCAGCCCGCCGCATCGGCAGAACCCTCGCCCTCGTCCTCCCCGTCGTCCTCGTACTCTCCGGGACCCTCGCGGTCACCCGGGTCCCGTGGGCGACGACGGTCACCGACTCCCAGATGCTGACCGCGTCCTCCGGAACGGCCTCCACCAAGGCCAACCCGGCCGCCCCGCAGGAGGCCCTGCGCAAGCGCCTCCTGGTCGAGCTCCAGGAGAAGGACCCGGGCGTCGCCCTCACCGATCTCCAGAAGGCGACCACCAAGCACCCCTCGCTCGCCAGGCACTGCGCCTCGATCGCACGTGACCTCGGCCGCGCCGCGGTCGCCAAGTACGGTGCCGCGCACCGCGCCCAGGCCTACTCCCGCCCGGTCTGCGACACGTCCTTCGCCACCGGCGTCGCCGGCGCCCAGTGACCGTTCCGACCCCGCCCAGCCACTGACCGCTCCCCGTCCCGCTCAGCCCCCGACCGTTCCTCGCACCCCATAAGGTGCGAAGCATGACAGGCGTCCAGCATTCGTACCCCACGCAGGCCGTGGTCCTGGCCGGCGGCCAGGGCTCACGTCTCCGCCCGTACACCGATGACCGCCCCAAGCCGATGGTCGAGATTCCCGGCACCGGAACCCCGATCATCGGCCATCAGCTGAACTGGCTGGCCGAAGAGGGCGTGACGGACGTCGTCATCTCCTGCGGCCACCTCGCCGAAGTGCTCCAGGAGTGGCTGGACCACGCGCAACTCCCCTTGCGCGTCACGACGGTTGTCGAGAGCGAGCCGCTGGGCCGCGGCGGTGGCCTCAAGTACGCGGCCGGCTCGCTGCCCCGCCCGGACGAACCCTGGTACGCCACCAACGGCGACATCTGGACCCGCTTCCCGCTGCGCGAGATGGCGGCCTTCCACCACGAACGCGACGCCGAGGCCACGCTGGCGCTGGCCCGCCCCCGCATTCCCTGGGGAATCGTGGAGACCGACGCGTTCGGGCACGTACTGGACTTCATCGAGGCGCCGCCCTCCCCGTACCTCATCAACGCCGGCGTCTACGTCTTCTCCGCCGCCTTCAGGGGCCTGCTGCCGGTACGCGGCGACCACGAGCACATGACCTTCCCGCGCCTCGCCCGCGAACGCCGACTGGCCGGCTACCCGCTTCCGCACGGCGCGTACTGGCGCGCCATCGACACGGCCAAGGACCTCACCGAGGCCGCCAAGGAGCTGGGCGCGCAGGGGCGTTGAGGGTCCTACGGGTGCCCCGGTATGCCGCGGCTGCCCCACGCGGCGCCCCTACGCCGCCTGAACGCCCTGAGCGGCCGCTGCGAGCCCTCAACGCCCGCCGGTCGACTCCGGGCTCCCCCCTCACTGCGTACGGGCCCCTGGCGGCCGCACGCGTCGCCTCGCGGGCCCTACGCAGCCGCTCGGGGCAGCCGGGGCGGCCGCTGCTCCTCAGCTGTTCGCTTCGGACCAGGCGTTGAACGCGACAGCCCAGGCCATGACGTTCTGCGCCTTCTTCGCGGAGACCTTCACCGTTGCACTGTCCCCGTCCGCCGCACAGACCACGACGGACAGTGCGCCGGTCTTCTTCTTCAAGGCGAAGGCGAACACGCCGGTCACGAACAGCCGGGTCACGGTGACCCGCTTGCCCGTGCCGTCGATGGTCTGGACGGTGGCCCCCCGCGCGGGAGCCCGCCACTGGTTGACCCGCAGGGTTCCGTCGCCGTCGAGGGATATCGGTGCACCGCGCGGCGGCTGAGGTGGCTTGGGAGCGGGCTTCTGAGACGACATGCCGGGCCCCATTCGCTGGTCGGTCAGCACATGATGCCCGCACCGCAAAAGCCCTGCGCCGATATTGCCGAGCCGTGACCCCGGCCCCACATACCGTCGCCCACCCCCGAAGAGGGTGGGCGACGGTGAAACCTGAGGGGTGGGGAGGCGAAGAGCCCCCTGGCCAGAAGTTCAGCCCAGCAACCCGCCCAGGGTGCTTCCGCGGCCGCCGGAGTCGCCGGAGCCGGCCGAGCCCGTGGAGCCGGTGCCGGTCGTGCCGCCGCCGGTGCCGCCCGCGGAGGGGGCGTGGGAGGGGACGGAGGGACGGGTCGGGACGGTCTGCTGTGGGGCGCTGGTGGTCGCGCCGGGCTGCTGCGAGAGGCCGGTCGTGGCGCCCGTCGAGCGGCCGACGCCCGGCGTCGACGCGGACGGGCGGGGCTTGTGGGCCTTGTGCGAGGCGTCCGCGGACGGCGTGCCGGCACGGGAGGCGCCGCTGCCGGGGTGGTGCCGGCCCGGCCGGGCGGTGTTCTTGCCGGGGCGGGGCAGGGGCGAGCCGGGCAGGTTGTTGATCGCGGGCTCACCGGGCCTCGGCACGGGCGTGACCGTCGCGGACCGTACGGCGCCGCCGAGCAGCGAGCCGATGAGCAGGGTCAGCCCGGCCACCATCGTGGTCATCATCGCGCCGCGGCGCAGTACCCGGCGGCGCAGGTCGGCGACCTCCACGCGGGGCCCGAGCCGCCGCCACGCCTCGCCGGCCAACCGGCCGTCCATGGAGTAGACGGGGGCGCCCGCGATGATCAGCGGGCTCCAGGCGGCGAGGTAGATGATGTCGGGCGCGTCGTAGGCGGGGACCGTGCGCCAGCTGACGGTCATCAGCAGTGCGGCGGAGAGCAGCGCACCGATCGACGCGGCGAGCCGCTGCCACAGTCCGCAGATGGTCAGGACGCCGACGACGACCTGGAGGAAGGCGACGGTCAGGCCGGCGCCCACGGGGTGGGCGACGGCGAAGTCGCGCAGCGGTACGGCCAGCGCCCACGGGTCGAGCGACTGCAGCCACTTGACCATCGAGCCGCGCTCCCCGCCGTCGAAGTAGACGGGGTCGCAGAGCTTGCCCATGCCGGCGTAGACGGAGATCAGGCCGAGGAAGATCCGCAGCGGGAGGAGGACGACGCCGAGGTTCATCCGGCGGCCCGGATAGTAGGCGTGCCGGACGGAGTCGGCGCCACGACGGCGGGACCCGGTGTCGTAGGGGTCCCGGGCCTCGAAGTGGTCGTCGTCGTAGACATCCTCGGCGAGGCCGCGGCCACTGTAGGGGTTGCGGTAGGGGGGCCCGCCGATGTTGTCGGCGTAGGCGCTGCCCACGGGGCGTACGCCGCGCAGCAGGGTGCGGTCCGATTCGGCGGGGCCGCGCTGGCCGATCACGGTCGTCTGGGCGGGGGCGGACTCGTCGAGCCGGACCCGCGGCAGGACCTGGGTCGTGCCGACGTCGTCGCCCGGGCCGCCGTCGAGGCCGATGCCCGCGTTGCGCACCGCGTGCAGCAGTTGGGTGGTGGCGCCGGCCGTGCCGCCCGGTGTGGTGCGGCCGCTCCACACCACGGGTGCCCGGCGTCTGGCACCGGAGGACGGTGCGCGGACGGCGGGGATGCGCGCGGTGTCGGCCAGGGCGTCACCCGCCGCGGGCGCGGCGAGCTGTACCCGGAAGCTGGCGTGGTTGACGATGACCTGCGCGGGATCGCACGGCACCTTGACCGAGCTCAGGCCCGGCTCGTCATCGAAGCCCGGCGAGCGTCCCCCCGTAGGCGTGCGGGGTGTTCTGGTGTCCACGCTCATCTAACCGAGTGACCCGCGGTTAAGACACTGCCTTGACCGGGTCGATCTGTCCGAGACCCGTCAAAAGATCACGGGATGCGGGATGAGCGTCCAAAAGGCCCACGGAGGGTCAGGTTGTGCCCCAGGGTGGCCAGGATCGGGGCGCGGCGGCGTGGGCCCTGGGGGCGGGTACGCGGACGTACGCGCCCCCCCGGGCCACGGGCCCGGTCAGGCGCGCCGGCGGGCCGCCTCCCACAGGACGACACCGGCCGCGACACCGGCGTTCAGCGATTCCGCGCCGCCCGGCATCGGGATCCGCACGCGCAGGTCACAGGTCTCGCCGACCAGCCGCGACAGGCCCTTGCCCTCGCTGCCGACGACGATGACGACCGGGCCGTCCAGCGCCTCGACGTCCTGCAGCTCCAGCTCGCCGTCCGCGGCCAGGCCGACGACGGTCAGACCGGCCTTCTGGTACGACTCCAGGGCGCGGGTGAGGTTGGTGGCCCGGGCGACCGGGGTGCGGGCGGCGGTGCCCGCGGAGGTCTTCCAGGCGCCGGCCGTCATGCCGGCGGCCCGGCGCTCCGGCACGACCACACCGTGGCCGCCGAAGGCGGAGACGGAGCGGACGACCGCGCCGAGGTTGCGCGGGTCGGTGACCCCGTCCAGCGCGACGATCAGCGGGTCCTCGCCGGCGTCGAAGGCGGCCGCCGCGAGGTCCTCGGGGTGCGCGTAGTCGTACGGCGGGATCTGGGCGACCAGGCCCTGGTGGTTGAGGCCGTTGGTCATCCGGTCCAGCTCGGGGCGCGGCGCCTCCAGGAGGTTGAGGCCGCGCTCGGTGGCGAGCTGCAGCGCCTCGCGGACCCGCTCGTCGCTGTCGATGAACTGCTGGACGTACAGCGTCGTGGCGGGCACGCCCTCGCGCAGCGCCTCGACGACCGGGTTACGGCCCACGACCAGCTCGGCGGTGCCCTTGGCGCCGCCACGGCGGGGGGCCGGACGGCGGGCCGCGGCCTGCTTGGCCTTGGCGTTGGCCACCCGGTTCTTGACGTGTCCCTTGCGCGCGGAGGCGGGCGGGGTCGGGCCCTTGCCCTCCAGGCCCCGGCGCCGCTTACCGCCGCTGCCGACCTGGGCGCCCTTCTTGTTGGACGTGCGGCGGTTCCTGCGCTGGCTGTTGCCGGCCATGGGTCACCTGTTTCTTCACTGCTCTCGACGTCTCGCGACGTGGAGTGGGTACGTACGTATGGAATGAGTGTCGCCCGTGTCCGCCGGGAAGGGCGAATCCGATGGGCCGCCCACGGGCGAGACGGGGGTCAGGACAGCGACCAGCGCGGGCCGGAGGGGGTGTCCTCGATGGCCAGGCCGGACTGCTGGAGCTGGTCGCGAATGGCGTCGGCGGTGGCGTAGTCCTTGCGCGCGCGGGCCGACTGCCGCTGGTCGAGGACGAGGCGGACGAGGGAGTCGACGACGCCGTGCAGGTCCTCTCCGCGGTCGGTGCCGCCGCCGGACCAGCGCTCGTCGAGCGGGTCCAGGCCGAGCACGCCGAGCATCGCGCGCAGCTCTGCGAGCCGGGCCACCGTCGATTCCTTGTCGTCGGCGGTCAGCGCGGAGTTGCCCTGGCGGACGGTGGTGTGCACGATCGCGAGCGCCTGCGGGACGCCCAGGTCGTCGTCCATCGCCTCGGCGAAGGCCGGCGGGAGCTCGGCCGCGGGCTCGACGACGCCGGCCTTCTCGACGGCCCGCTGGACGAACCCCTCGATCCGGGCGAACGCCGACTCGGCCTCGCGCAGCGCGTCCTCGCTGTACTCGATCATCGAGCGGTAGTGCGGGGTGCCGAGGTAGTAGCGCAGCACGATGGGGCGCCAGCGCTTGACCATCTCCGAGACCAGCAGGGAGTTGCCCAGCGACTTGGACATCTTCTCGCCGCCCATGGTCACCCAGGCGTTGTGGGTCCAGTACCGGGCGAAGTCGTCGCCGAAGGCCTTGGCCTGCGCGATCTCGTTCTCGTGGTGCGGGAAGACGAGGTCGACGCCGCCGCCGTGGATGTCGAAGGCGGAGCCCAGGTACTTGTGGGCCATCGCCGAGCACTCCAGGTGCCAGCCGGGCCGGCCGCGGCCCCAGGGCGTCTCCCAGCTGGGCTCGCCCTCCTTGGCGGCCTTCCACATGGCGAAGTCGCGGGAGTCGCGCTTGCCGGTCTCGCCCTCGCCGGACGGCTGGCGGAGTTTGTCCAACTCCTGGTTGGAGAGCTGGAGATACTCCGGGAAGGATGCGACGTCGAAGTAGACGTTGCCGTCCGCGGCGTAGGCGTGGCCGCGCTCGATCAGGCCGCGCATCATCTCGATCATCTCGGGGATGTGGCCGGTGGCGCGCGGTTCGTAGGTGGGGCGCAGGCAGCCGAGGGCGTCGTACGCCTCGTTGAAGGCGACCTCGTTCTCGTAGCCGATCGACCACCAGGGGCGGCCCTGCTCGGCCGACTTCGCGATGATCTTGTCGTCGATGTCCGTGACGTTCCGGACGAACGTCACGTCATAGCCGCGGTGGGCGAACCAGCGGCGCATGATGTCGAAGTTCAGTCCCGACCTGATGTGCCCGATGTGCGGGGCGGCCTGCACGGTCGCACCACACAGGTAGATCGAGACGCAGCCCGGCGTGAGCGGGGAGAAGTCGCGAATCTGCCGGGCGCTGGTGTCGTACAGGCGAATCGTCACGGAACCAGGGTAGTCGGAACCCGGGAGTGCCCCGCGACGCATCGGCCACGGGGACACAGAACCGTCATATCCGCCCGATTTGCCGGAAGTAAGGCCTGAAGTCGAGGCCGCCGCGGGCGCTTCCGTCCGCCACGGGCGGCCTCAGATACGGCCGACCACCTTGCGCGGCGTGATCCGGACCACCACCCGCTGGGCGTCCTTGCCCGCCTCCGGATTGAACTCGGCATAGCGCTTGCCGGTGTACTTCAGCGACAGCTCGTCGATCAGCTCCGGCCCGCCCTCGGTCGTCAGCGAGGCCGTACCGCGGATCTCGGCGTAGGTGTACGGAGCGTCGAAGGGCTGGACGACCACCGAGACGCGCGGGTCCCGGCGGACGTTGGCCTCCTTGCGGCGGCCGACGGTCGTCGAGATCAGCAGGTCGTCACCGTCCCGCTTCACCCACACCGGCGAGACCTGGGGGCTGCCGTCGGGCTGGATCGTCGCCACGGTCACGAAGACCGGGGTGTCGAGGAGCTTCTTGAGGTCGTCGGACAGGGTGGCAGTCACGAGGGGTCCTTCCTGCGGGCCGTTCCGAGGGACACGAACACTCCGATCCTCCCTCAACACCCCTGCGCCGCCCGGCATTCCCGCCGGTCGCCGCCGGTCCGACCGACCGCTGTTGGGCCGATCGGACCCGCGCCTTCCGGATCACACCATGGCCGGATTACGCCGTCGTACGGAAGACGATGGCCGTGGCAACCGCCGCCAGGCCCTCGGCCCGGCCGGTCAGCCCCAGCCCGTCCGAGGTGGTCCCGGAGACCGAGACCGGCGCGCCGACGGCCGCCGAGAGCGCCTTCTGGGCCTCGTCGCGCCGCTTGCCGACCTTCGGGCGGACGCCGATCACCTGCACCGCCACGTTGCCGATGGTGAAGCCCTCGGCGCGGACGATGCGGGCGGCCTCGGCCAGCAGGGCCACCCCGGAGGCGCCGGACCACTCGGGACGGCTCGTCCCGAAGTGCGCCCCCAGGTCGCCGACGCCGGCCGCCGAGAACAGCGCGTCGCAGGCGGCGTGCGCGGCCACGTCGCCGTCGCTGTGGCCGGCCAGCCCGTAGCCGTCGCTCTCCGCGGCGTCCCACAGGAGCCCGGCGCACCACAGCTCACGGCCCTGCTCGAAGGCGTGCACGTCGGTGCCGATACCCACGAGCGGGACGAGCGGGCCGGCGGGGATCTGCTCAGACGTAGCCATCGGTGGCCCTCCTCCGGGCGAGTACGGCCTCGGCCAGGACCAGGTCCAGCGGCCGGGTCACCTTGAACGCCTCTTCGTGACCGGGGACGACCACGACGGGTACGCCGAGCCGCTCCGCCAGTCCGGCGTCATCGGTGGCGCCCTCGCCCTCCACCACGGTGTCGTGCGCCTTGCGCAGGGTTTCCCGGTCGAAGCCCTGCGGGGTCTGCACGGCGCGCAGCAGGGACCGCTCGGGGGTGCCGACGACCGGCTCGGGGGTGCCCTGGGGCTGCGGCTCGACCTGCTTGACGGTGTCGGCGAGCGGCAGGGCGGGGACGACGGCGGGCGCTCCGGCGCGGACCGCCGCGATCACCGCGTCGACCGTGTCGACCGGGACCAGCGGGCGGGCCGCGTCGTGCACCAGCACCACGTCGATCGCCTCGGGCAGGGCGGCCAGGCCGAGGCGTACGGATTCCTGGCGGGTCCGGCCGCCGGGGACCACGACGAGCTCGGTGCGGTCGGCGAGCGGGTACTCGTGCAGCAGGCGGTCGACCTCGGGGGCGCCGTCGGAGGGGGCGACCACGACGATGTGGGAGACGGCCCGGGAGGCGGCCATCGCGCGGACGGCGTGCACCAGCATGGGGGTGCCGCCCAGCGTGCGCAGCGCCTTGGGGGTGCCGGGACCGAGCCGGACACCCCGGCCGGCGGCCGGGATCACCACGGCGGTGCGGATCGGGCGGGTGGGATCTGACATCGATGGCTCCGGAGTCCGGGGCGAGCCCGGAATTGGGGCAGACAGGTTTGTTTCCTCGGACGGGGTGGGTATGGCCTGGGAGAACCCCGGCCCGTAAGAGCTGGGGGAGTGCCGGGTGCGACGCCTTGACCGGACCCTTCCGTGACATCGGTCGGGGCAGCTGCCCGGGCCCGGCACACCTGGGTGGGCCCGGCGTCCCGTCGGCCCCGCCTTTCACGGTCCGGCCCCGTTTCACCGCCGGTCCGTCACAGCGCGATATTCACAGCCGGATCACAGCCAGCCGTATTCACAGCCAGATATGCCGCAGCGCCCGGCAACAGACCCTCCACAGGGGACGGTCGTCACTCGGGCACCGCGGCATTGCACTACGTCGCTCGTCGCTGCGTCGGCGGGGCGCCGGACAGCGTCGTCAGGACGCGAGGACCTCGTCGAGCAGGGCCTCGGCCTTGTCTTCGTTGGTGTTCTCGGCGAGGGCGAGCTCGCTCACCAGGATCTGGCGGGCCTTGGCGAGCATTCGCTTCTCACCTGCGGAGAGTCCACGCTCCCGCTCGCGCCGCCACAGGTCACGCACGACCTCGGCGACCTTGATCACGTCGCCGGAAGCGAGCTTCTCAAGATTTGCCTTGTAGCGACGGGACCAGTTCGTGGGCTCTTCGGCATACGGTGCGCGCAGCACCTCGAAGACCCGGTCCAGCCCGTCCTGACCAACCACGTCGCGTACGCCGACGAACTCCGCATTGTCCGCTGGCACACGAACAGTCAAGTCGCCCTGGGCGACCTTCAGCACCAAGTAGGTCTTGTCCACGCCTTTGATCTGGCGAGTTTCGATGGCCTCGATCAGCGCGGCCCCGTGATGGGGATAGACCACGGTGTCGCCAACCTTGAACGTCATGTGACAGGTACCCCTTCCGTGGCTATCCATGCTAACACGGGAACGGACCGTTCTGAATGGCGTTTTCGCAGGTCAGGGCATATCTCGGGGCTTGACAACAGCGGCCGGGACGTGCTGCGAGGGGGTCCGGGAGGCGGGTATTCGCAGGTCGGAGGGGCTTCTCGGGTGAGCGGAAACGTGCCCGTCACACACCCGGAAGCCCCTGATCGACAGGTCGAAAGTCCCGTTTTGCACGGATCCGCATGAGCGAGTTCCGCTACTCCGTTCGGCTGCTCAGGGGCCTCTCCCGACCGTTTCCCGAATTGATCACCGCCCGGCGGCCGAACAGTGTGATCAATTCCGCGGGGCCTTCACATTCCCTTCGAATACTCCTTTTCGGCCGGGGAAAGTGGCGCGGATTCGGCGGGCCGGCACCCGAACGGCCGCCGGGATATTCCGACGCGTTGTCGGTGTCCCTTCATCGCGGTTGTGGCAGGTGTTCCGCGCCTGCGCGGGTGTTCCGCGCGGGCGGCCGCGGTTTCCCGTCCCTTCGCCGGCCGGGGGCCCGAACCACGGCCGGCTTTCCCCGGGCCGCACGCGGGCCGGGGGCCCGTGATCCCGCTGGGGGCGGGTCGGGTGCGGCGGCGCGGGGACGGCTCGGTAACCTAGCGGCGCTGACACACCCTTAGGGCGGCTTTACGTGCCCGTCGTCATGACGCGTACGCAGGCCCGCCCCAGCCGTCCATCCGCGACCGGGCACGAACGTTCGGCCGCCGTAGCTCGTCAAGGAGATGCCGCCGCCGTGAGCCGCAGCCTTCGACGCGGCGTCCTCGCCGCCACCGTCCTTTCGCTCTCGATCGCCTCGCTGTCCGCCTGCGCGGCCGGGAACGACGCCCAGACGCTGCAGGTCAAGCCGGACAACGCCGCGACCTCCGCGGGCGACATCAAGATCCAGAACGCCTCCGTGGTCACCCAGCCCGACCTGAACGCCAAGGGCCCGGCCGTGGTCACCGCGACGGTCTTCAACAACGGCGCGAAGGACCAGAAGCTGACCGCCATCTCCGTCAACGGCACCGGCCAGTCGGCCAAGCTGACGCCGGCCGGCGGCTCCGCGGGCGCGATCACCGTGCCCGCCGGCGGTTCCGTCGTGATCGGCGGCCAGGGCAACGCCTCGGCCGTGCTCGCCAGCGGCCGCGAGGCCGTCCAGGACGGCAACCTCCAGCCGCTGACGTTCAGCTTCAGCTCCGCCGGCAAGGTGAAGCTCGGCGCGTACGTCGTCCCGGCGAAGGACTACTTCCAGGGCTACGGCCCGGCCGTGGTGCCGCAGCCGTCCGGCTCGGCCTCGCCGTCCGAGTCGGCCTCGCCGTCGGAGTCCGGCAAGCCCAAGGCCGGTGCGAGCTCCATCTCCCCCAAGCCGTCGGCCTCGGTGCACGGCGCGCACTGAGCCGCGGCCCTGCACCGGGCCCGGACAACGCGTCAGGGGCGCCCATCCCCCCGGATGGGCGCCCCTGACGCGTACTCCGGCACACCGCCGCGCGCACCTGCGTGCGGCGGTCGCCGGCGCCCCCGAGATGGTGTCTCTACGGCTCGAACTTGTAGCCCAGCCCGCGGACCGTGACGAGGTAGCGCGGCGCGCCCGGGTCGGGCTCGATCTTGGCCCGCAGGCGCTTGACGTGCACGTCGAGGGTCTTGGTGTCGCCCACGTAGTCGGCGCCCCAGACCCGGTCGATCAGCTGCATGCGGGTCAGCACCCGGCCCGCGTTGCGCAGCAGCATCTCCAGGAGGTCGAACTCCTTCAGGGGGAGGTCGACCTTGCCGCCGGAGACCGTGACGACGTGACGGTCCACGTCCATCCGGACCGGGCCGGCCTCCAGGGCCTGCGGGGTGACCTCCTCCGGCTCGCCGCGGCGGCGCAGCACGGCGCGGATGCGGGCGACCAGTTCGCGGGAGGAGAAGGGCTTGGTGACGTAGTCGTCGGCTCCTATCTCCAGGCCGACGACCTTGTCGATCTCGCTGTCCTTGGCGGTCACCATGATGACCGGGACGTTGGAGCGGCCGCGCAGCTGGCGGCAGACCTCGGTGCCGGGCAGGCCCGGCAGCATCAGGTCCAGCAGGACGAGGTCGGCGCCGTTGCGCTCGAACTCGTCGAGTCCGTCAGGGCCCGTAGCCGCGATGGCTACCTCGAAGCCCTCCTTGCGGAGCATGTACGACAGTGCATCGCTGAACGATTCCTCGTCCTCGACGACGAGCACTCGGGTCACGGAAGGACCTCCGGGGCTGGGTGGGCAGGGAGCGGATCGTTGAAGGTCTCGTACGGGCGGTCCTCGTCGTCGAGGCCCTCCGCGGAGAGGTCGTCGGGCCGTTCGCGGTCGCGTACGGCCCCGGCTTCCGGGAGACGCAGGGTGAAGGTGGAGCCCTGTCCCTCAGCGCTCCACACCGTGACCTCCCCGCCGTGCGAGGCGGCCACGTGCTTGACGATGGCGAGGCCGAGACCGGTCCCGCCGGTGGCGCGGGAGCGCGCCGGGTCCACGCGGTAGAACCGCTCGAAGATGCGGTCCCGGTCCCTCTCGGATATCCCGATGCCCTGGTCGGTCACGGCGATCTCGATCAGGTCGCCACCGGGCGCGGAGATCCGCCGGCCGGCGATCCCGACGCGGGTACGGGCCGGGGAGTAGTTGACGGCGTTCTCGACGAGGTTGCCCAGGGCCGCGGCGAGCTGGCCTCGGTTGCCCCAGACGCTCAGGTCGGCGGTTCCTCCGGAGGCCATGGTGATCTGCTTGGCGCCGGCCTGCTGGCGGCAGCGGTCGATCGCCTCGGCGACCAGCTCGTCGACGCGGACCGGCTCGGCGTCCTCCAGGGGGTCGTCGTTCTGGACCCGGGAGAGGTCGATCAGCTCCTGGACGAGGTTGGTCAGGCGGGTGGCCTCGTTCTGCATCCGGCCGGCGAAGCGGGTGACCGCCTCGGGGTCGTCGCTGGCGTCCATCACGGCCTCGGAGAGCAGCGACAGCGCGCCGACCGGCGTCTTGAGCTCATGGCTGACGTTGGCGACGAAGTCCCGGCGGACCGCCTCTATGCGGCGGGCCTCGGTGAGGTCCTCGACCAGCAGCAGGACGAGCCGGGAGCCGAGCGGGGCGACCCGGGCGGAGACCGCGAGCGCCTCGCCGCGGCCGGTGCCCCGGCGCGGGAGGTCCAGCTCGACCTGGCGTATCTCACCATCCCTGCGGGTGTCCCGGGCCATCTGCATCATCGGCTCGACGGCGAGCTTGCCGCCGCGGACCAGACCGAGCGCGTACGCCGCGGAGCTGGCCTTGACGACCGCGTCGGCCTCGTCGAGGACCACGGCGGAGGAGCGGAGCACCGACAGGACGGTGTCGACGCCGGGCGGCAGCACCGCGTCCGTGTGGAGCGAGGAGCGGGTGGGCTTGGCCTGGTCGCGCTCGCTCCAGCGGAACGCCAGCATGGCGAAGACACCGGTGCACAACCCGGCGATCGCTGCCACTGCGGCGACGGCCGCATCCACGTTCATGACTCCAGAGTATGTGCCGGGTCCGACACTCCCCCAGCCTCGCGAGCCGCTGCTCGGGCAGCCGTCGCCCAGAGTTCACCGTGGCGTCCGCGCGGGTTCACTCCGGGCGCCGGCGCCGGGCGGACAGCCGTCCCGGAGGCGGTGGCCGGTCGCCCAGAGTTCACCTTGACGTCGGTGCCGGTTCACCCCCGGTGGCACCGCAGGTCGCGATCCGGCCGCAGGGTGGAGGTGCGGTCCGGGTGACGGGCCGGTGCCGCCCGGGGAGTGGACCCGCGCGGACACGGACCGTGAGAGCGTGGACACCGGACCACCGCCGGGACCCACCGCCGCACTCCCCCACCCCACGCGACACACGACACCCGACACTCGACGCGAGAGAAGGACACAGATGCGGGACGCGTACCACGAGGAGCTGGATTCGATCGGCGAGGGCCTGGTCGAAATGGCCCGGCTCGTCGGCTCCGCGATCGGGCGCGCCACCACGGCGATACTCGACGCGGACCTGAAGCTGGCCGAGCATGTCATCGCCGGCGACGAGAAGGTCGACGACCTCCAGCGCGACCTGGAGGCCCGGGCGATCGCCCTGCTGGCGCGGCAGCAGCCGGTCGCCACCGACCTGCGGATCGTCGTCACCTCGCTGCGGATGAGCGCCGACCTGGAGCGCTCCGGCGACCTGGCCCAGCACGTGGCCAAGCTGGCCCGGCTGCGCTTCCCGCAGACGGCCGTGCCGCGCGATCTGCACGCCACCATCCTGGAGATGGGGCAGCTGGCGCAGCGCCTGATGGCGAAGGCGGCCGAGGTCATCATCACCAAGGACGTGGACCTGGCGCTCCAGCTGGAGCAGGACGACGACGCGATGGACCTGCTGCACCGCGCGCTCTTCCAGCACCTGATGGACGACCGCTGGAAGCACGGCATCGAGACGGCCGTGGACGTGACCCTGCTCGGCCGCTACTACGAGCGCTTCGCGGACCACGCGGTGTCCGTCGCCAAGCGGGTGGTCTACCTCGTCACCGGTGAGCACGCCGACGAGATCGCCCCGGCGACGCCGGTCGAGGGCGCGTAGGTCCTGACGCCGACCGGGGGCGTGAACTGCCGGGCCGGCCGGGGCGCGTGGACCTGCCGGGCCGGCCGGGGGCGCACAGTCCCGTGGCCGGCCCGGTACGTCTGCCTGTGCGCCACCGTGCGCCGTTGCGGTGTGCCTCCACGCGCCGTTGACGCGCCTCGGCACCCGGGCATGCAATGGCGTCAGGTGACCCCTAGGAGGCAATGCATGGCACTCATGGCGGACTCTCCGAACCCCGCGTTCCCGCACACCCCGACGGCCGGCGACCGTCCGCAGCTCCCGCTGCGCGCCGGGTGCAGCTGCGGTTCCGGCTGTAGCTGCGGCTGCCAGTCGGGCGGCCCCTGCCAGTGCGGCGGCGGCTGCTAGCGGCCCGTCACGACAGCCCTTCTGTCACAACAGCCCTCGTCACAACAGCCCTCGTCACGACAGCACGGCGCCACCCGGGCCCCGGCCGGCAGCGATACCGGCCGGGGCCCGTTTGTGCAGGTCACACGCTGAGCGTCAGCTGGTGGACCTCGTCCGCCTTGTGTCCGGCGCGCTCGTGGATGCGCTGGACGGCCTCCGCCGAGGGCGCCTCCGACAGACAGAACACCTCACCGGAGTCGGTGTCGGCCCAGGCGTGCTCGAACGTCACGCCCTCCTCGCCCTGGATGTCGAGGTCCGCCTGGTGCGCCTCTCTGAGCTGATCGGCCGTGAGGCCCTTCATATTGCGATGGATGTCCATGAACTTGGGCATCGCTCTCATCCTTCCCGTCGCGGATGAATACCGCCCGCCCCTCCCCCGGCCCCCTTCTTTCCCTTCCCTCCCTTCCATGCTGCCCCCGCACGCCCGGCACGGCCCCCGGGACGCCGCCCGCGCCTCGTCCCAACGGCTCGCCGCCGGTTGCGCCGCTGCCCTCAGCCCGGCGAGATGGGACACATGGAGTCGAGTCAGCCCACGCCGGAATCCCGTCGCGTACCGCCCGCCGAACGGTCCCACTGGGTCGCGTTCGCCGGCATCCTGCTGATGCTGAGCGGGCTGTTCGACCTCATCACCGGCTTCGTCGCCCTGCTCGACCGCGGCTACTACTCCACGACCGCCAACCACGGCAACCGCCTGCTGATCTTCAACTTCGCCGCCTGGGGCTGGGTGTGGATCGTCATCGGCGTCGCCCAGGTCCTGGCGAGCCTGGGCGTCTTCCTCGGGGCGCGGGCCGCGCGGATCACCGGCATCGTGCTGGCCTCCGCCTGCCTCGTCGGCCAGCTGATCTTCCTGTCGGCGTTCCCGTACTGGTCGAGCTTCGTGATGATCATGTCCCTGCTGGTCATCTACGGCCTGGTCACCGTCCCCCGACACCTGCCCGGGGAGCGCGTCTGACGTCACCCCGTAAGCAGGCACCCCGTACGCAAACAAGCCCCCCACCCGCGGGAAACCGCAGGTGGGGGGCTTGATCGTGCGGGCTTACTTCTTCTTGCCCTGGTTCTTCACGGCCTCGATGGCGGCCTTGGCGGCCTCCGGGTCGAGGTAGGTGCCGCCGGGGGTGACCGGGCGGAAGTCGGCGTCCAGCTCGTAGGAGAGGGGGATGCCGGTGGGGATGTTCAGGCCGGCGATGTCCGCGTCGGAGATGCCGTCGAGGTGCTTGACCAGGGCGCGCAGGCTGTTGCCGTGGGCGGCGACCAGGACCGTCCTGCCGGTGAGCAGGTCCGGGACGATGCCGTCGAACCAGTACGGCAGCATGCGGACGACGACGTCCTTGAGGCACTCGGTCTGCGGGCGCAGCTCCGGCGGGAGCGTGGCGTAGCGGGGGTCGTCGAACTGCGAGAACTCCGCGTCGTTGGCGAGCGCCGGCGGCGGGGTGTCGTACGAGCGGCGCCAGAGCATGAACTGCTCCTCGCCGAACTCGGCCAGGGTCTGCGCCTTGTCCTTGCCCTGCAGCGCGCCGTAGTGGCGCTCGTTCAGGCGCCAGGAACGGTGCACGGGAATCCAGTGGCGGTCGGCGGCCTCCAGGGCCAGCTGCGCGGTGCGGATGGCGCGCTTCTGGAGGGACGTGTGCACGACGTCGGGGAGCAGGCCGGCCTCCTTGAGCAGCTCTCCGCCGCGGACCGCCTCCTTCTCGCCCTTCTCGTTGAGGTTGACGTCCACCCAGCCGGTGAACAGGTTCTTCGCGTTCCACTCACTCTCGCCGTGGCGGAGCAGGATCAGCTTGTACGGTGCGTCGGCCATGCCGTCGAGCGTAATCGAAAACCGGATACCGCCTTGCCCAGGTCCAGGACCTGGTCTTCCGCGTGACGTTTGACGCTTTTCGTCAAATGACTGGTGGCCGGGGCCGGGTGGTATGTAGGTTGCGCATGCGGCTGGCGCCACTTACACCTCACCACTGCACATCCGGCGCGTCCGGCGGTGAGCCGGTCGCCGACCGCCACGCAGCCACCACGCGACACATCACACGGCACGCACCGCTCGGGGGAGTCCACTGTCATGCCCACGCCCACTACGCCCCACGCGTCCCGCCCGGGCCGGTGGTCCGCCCGCCGGCGGGCCGCCGTCGACAGCGTCTCCGGGCTGCCGCGGCAGTTCTGGTGGCTCTGGACCAGCACCCTGATCAACCGGCTCGGCGCGTTCGTCGCGACGTTCCTGGCCCTCTACCTCACCGTCGAGCGCGGCTACTCCGCCTCGTACGCGGGCCTGGTCGGCGCGCTCTACGGGCTCGGCGGGGTGATTTCCTCGGTGGGCGCGGGAGTGCTGACCGACCGGCTCGGGCGGCGGCCCACGATGCTGATCGCGCAGCTGTCGACGTCGGTGTCCGTGGCGGTGCTCGGCTTCATGGAGGATCCGGTCGCCATCGCGGTGGTGGCCGGCGTCGTCGGTATGGCGACCAACGCCTCCCGCCCCGCCGTCCAGGCGATGATGGCCGACATCGTCGCCCCCGAGGACCGGGTGCGCGCCTTCTCCCTCAACTACTGGGCGATCAACCTCGGTTTCGCCGTCTCCTCCACCGCCGCCGGCCTCATCGCGCAGCACGGCTATCTGGCCCTCTTCCTGGGCGAGTCGGCGCTCGTGCTGACCTGCGCGGTGGTGGTCTTCGTCAAGCTCCCGGAGTCCCGGCCCCCGGCCGACACCCCGGCCGGCCCGCAGGACCCCGCCGGCCGGGGCGCGTCCGCCGCACCGGTCTCCATGCTGACCGTGCTGCGCGACGGCCGCTTCATGACCGTCGTCGGTCTCAACCTCCTGCTGGCGCTGCTCTTCCAGCAGGCCTACGTCTCCATGCCGGTCTCGATGGGCCGGGACGGCTTCTCCAGCGCGGACTTCGGCGCCGTCATCGCGGTCAACGGCATCCTGATCGTCCTCCTCCAGATCCCGGTGACCCGCTTCATCGAGCACCGCAGCCCCGCGACGCTCCTCATCGGCTCGGCACTGCTCGCCGGCTACGGCTTCGGACTGACCGCGCTGGCCGGCTCGGTCGCCATGTACGCCCTCGCGGTCGCCGTCTGGACCCTCGGCGAGATCATCAACTCCCCCACCCAGATGGGCCTGGTGGTACGCCTCTCGCCCGTACACGGCCGCGGCCGCTACCAGGGCATGTACGCACTGTCCTGGTCCATCGCCTCCCTCACCGCCCCCCTGATCGGCGGCACGGTCATCGACCACTACGGCGCGGACACCCTCTGGACCGGCTGCGCGGTGATCGGCACGGTGGCGGCCCTGGGCTACGGCCTGCTGCTGCGGAGCCTCCCGGCCACCCGGACGGCCACGACCAGCACGTCCGCTTCCGGTTCCCCCGCTCCTGCTTCCGCTTCTGCTCCTGCTCCTGCTTCCGTTTCTGGCTCGGCCCGCACATCGGCGGCCGCTCCGGCGACCGAGGAGCCGCTCGCGTAACGGCGGGCAGGGCGCCGGAAACCCGTCGCTCCTCCCGCCCTCCGGGGCTAGTCTCGCGGCCATGTCGCACGCCGAAACCACGGCCCGGTCCAAGACGTCGTACGTCTGCCTCCCCTGCCGGGCCTCCTACAAGCAGCCGTACCTGGGCGACCACGAGCGCCGTTGCCCGCGCTGCGCACGGCCGTTGATCCACGTCGGTTCCGCGTTCGCAGCGCCGAAGCGCCGGGACACCGCGGGCTGGCGGGTGCTCTCGGTGCTGCTGAACGCCGGCGTCCGATTCCACAAGAGCTGTTGTGGCGGCCCCGGTTACCGACCCCGCACGCTCGCCGAAGTGCGCGAGCGCATGGCGTACGCCAAAGCCACCGGCGAGCCGTTCGCCCGCGCTCTGGTGCGTTACCAGGTGCCGTGACCCGACGCCGGGCGGCGAGGCGCGCCGGGCCTGTGGCCATGCGGTGTTCGTGGTAGCCCCACCCTCAAGAGACGTGGCCGCACGGTCGAGCCGGGCGGGGCGTTTCGGGACGCTGGTGAGGTGTACGGGCGGGCCGGCGAGCGGTCCGGGCGTACGGATGATCCGGCGGAACGGGCGGGGAGTTGGGCATGGGTGCGGGTGCGGAGCGACGGGTGGCGCGGTGGGGCGCCGCGGTCGGGGTGCTGGTGATGGGTGGGGCACTGGTGGCGGGAGGGGCGGCCGCGACGGCGGGGACGACAGCGGGGAAGTCGTCCACCACGGCGGGGACGGCTACGGGGGAGTCGTCCCCGCCGGCGGTGGCGCGTTCCGGCGGCGCCGGCGCACCTCGTGCGGCGGCGGCCATGACCCTTCCCGCGCCCACCGGTCGTCATCAGGTCGGCACGGTGGTCCTGCATCTGATGGACCGTCAGCGGCGCGATCCGTGGGGTGGCGGGACGCCCGGGCACCGGTACCGGGAATTGATGGTCAGCGTTCGGTATCCGGCAGGGGCGGGGGCAGGGCGGTATCCGCGTGCCGCGCAGCTGACGCCGCGTGAGGCGGCCGCGTTCGACCGGATGAACAGCTTCTCGGAGCACGTACCGCCGGGGAAGGTCGCCTGGCATGCCACCCGGACCGCCGCGCACACGGGGGCGCCGGTGGCGGCGCGGCGGCCCGGGCAGCGGCTGCCGGTGGTGCTCTACTCCCCCGGCGCCGGCGATCCGCGCGGGTTCGGCAGCACGCTCTGCGACGAACTGGCCTCCCGGGGATATGTGGTGGTCACCGTCGACCACACCTACGAGGCGCCGGCCGTGGAGTTCCCGGGCGGGCGGCTGGCCCGCAGCGTGATGCCGGCGGAGGTGGTCAAGGCGCAGAAGGCCGGGCGGATGACGGAGCTGCTGCGGAAGGTCAGCGCGGTGCGGGTGGCCGACACCCGGTTCGTGCTCGACGAGTTGGGCCGGCACGGGGACGCCTCCCCGTTGCCGCGCGGGCTGCGCGGGGCGCTGGACCTGGGCGCCGTCGGGATGTTCGGGCAGTCGGCCGGCGGGTTCACCGCTGCGCAGACGATGCACGACGACCGGCGGATCCGGGCCGCGGCGAACCTGGACGGGGTGATGGGCTACACCCAGCGGGACGACGACCCGTCGAACCCGTCGACGGTCGGCCGGGACGGCGTCGACCGGCCGTTGCTGCTGATGGGCATGGACGGCGACACCCACCACACGGTGGCCTCCTGGGGCGCGGTCTGGGAACACAGCCGGGGCCGGGACGGCGCCTGGCTGCGGGACCTGACGCTGCGCGGCAGCCGGCATGCGACGTACACGGACGCGGAGACGCTGATCCCGCAGGTCGCCCGGCAGGTGGGGCTGTCCCGGGCCGAGGTGACGAAGATGATCGGGTCGGTGCGGCCGGCCCGGGCGGTCGCGGCCCAGCGGGCGTACGTCTCGACGTTCTTCGACCGGTGGCTGCGCGGACGGGGCGACGGCGGTCTGCTGGACCGGCCGTCGGCGCGCTACCCGGAGGTGCGGTTCGTACCGTGAGCGCACCTCAGCCGCCCGGCCGGTCCGCAGGGACCGGCCGGGCAGCTCCTCATCCCCGTCCGTTCACTCCGGCGACGACGCGTAATGCACGGTCTTCGCCGTCAGCAGGAACAGGTCCGGGCGCCGGTCGACGCCCGCCGGGTCGGCGGGGTCGAGGAGCCGGTCCAGGGTCGCGACGTCCTCGGCGTCCAGCTGGTCGGCGAGGGTGTCCCGGCAGCGCTCCAGGGACCGCCGTACGAACTGCCGGGTGCCGTCCGCCAGCGGGGCCGGCCGGTCCACGAGGAAGGTCCGGCTCCGGGCGCCGGTGAGTCCCGCGGCCCGCAGCATGCCGGGCCAGTCCTCGACCACCGCCACCGAGCCGGGCAGTTCGTCGCGCATCCGGCCGAAGCGGGCCGCGGTCGCGCCGTCGAGGCGTTCCTGCAGGCCGGGTCGGCCGAAGCCCAGGTCGCGCGGCAGCCAGCGGGGCGGCAGACCGCCCTCGACGATGGCGAGGACACCGCCGGGGGTGAGCAGTCGGGCCAGCCGGTTCAGGGCGTCCTGCTGGTCGCCGACGTGGTGCACGACCTGACCGGACCACACCAGGTCCGCCGGCCACAGGTCGGCGAGGCCGGCCGGGAATTCGGCGACCTTGGTCCGCAGCGGTACGCCGAGCCGCTCGGCCCGCTCCCGGGCGCGGACCAGCAGCTCCGGCGTGCCGTCCACCGCGGTGACCTCGGCCTGCGGGAACAACGCCGCCAGCCGGCAGGCGGCGACCCCCGGGCCGCTGCCGATGTCCAGGACGCGGCGCGGGCTCAGCTGCTTCAGCTCCTCGAACGCCTGGCGCACGTAGGGGCTGTGGATCTCGCCCTCCAGCTCCAGCAGATCGGCCATCGCGGCCCAGTCGAAGTCGTCGCCGTGGCCGAGGTTGTGGCCGTGGTGGTGCCCGTGGTTGTCGCCACTCATCGCTTCCGTCCTCCGGTTGGTGTGGGGTCAGCCGTCCACGGCCCAGACGATGCGACCCCGCCCCACAGAAGGGCAACCTTTGTTGCCATTCCCGCAAGCCGACCGGGTTTCAGTGGTCGCACACGGGCAGCAAGGCGACCAGCGCACGGCGCGCAGCCACCACGGCGCGGCAGCCGAGTACGTGGGTGGCGCCGCAGAGCGGCAACGGCGAGCGAGCCCCGCGGCGGGACAGCCGGCTACCTGGGCTACTCGCCCCTGCGCGTGAGATGCGCGAACGCTTCCAGGTTCCGCGTCGACTCCCCCCGCGAGACCCGCCACGCGTACTCCTTGCGGATGGCGGTGGCGAAGCCCATTTCGAGGAGGGTGTTGAAGCTGCCGTCGGCGTTCTCCAGGACGGTGCCGAGGATGCGGTCCAGCTCGTCCGGCGTGACCGCGACGAGCGGCAGCTTGCCGACGAGGTAGATGTCACCGAGCTTGTCGATCGCGTAACTCACGCCGTAGAGGCGGGTGTTGCGCTCCAGGAGCCACCGGTGCACGGCCTCGTGGTTCTCGTCGGGGCGGCGGACGACGAAGGCGTTGATGGAGAGGGAGTGCCGGCCGACGATGAGCGAACAGGTCGTCGACAGCTTGCGGGTCCCGGGGAGCTTGACGACGTAGGCGCCGTCGGACGGGGACTCCCACTCCAGGCCGGCGTCGGCCAGCGCCGTCTCGATCACCCGTCGGGCATCCGCGACGGGGCCTACGTCCGCGACGGGGCGAACCTCGTCCACCGGTCGTACCTCGCCCACCGGTCGTGCATCGTCCACCGGTGGTGCGTCGTCAGCCTGGGGCAGGTCGTCAGCCATGGGCCGATCGTAGGTGACGCCGCCGCTCCTGCATCGCCGCGGTGTAGACGTCACCGGTGGCCGCGGCGGCGGTGTCCCAGCCGAAGGACTGGGCGTGCCGGGCGGCGTCGGCGCCCATGCGGGTGGCGAGGTCCGGGGCCCGGAGGAAGCGGTGCAGGGCGCGGGCGTAGTCGGCGGGGTCGTGGCCGGCGACGAGGAAGCCGCTGACGCCGTCGCGGACCGCCACCGGCAGACCGCCGACCGCGGCGGCGATGACCGGGGTGCCGCAGGCCTGGGCCTCGATGGCGACCAGCCCGAAGGATTCGCTGTACGAGGGCATGACCAGCACGGAGGCGGCGCGGTACCAGTCGGCGAGCTGTTCCTGCCCGACCGGCGGGCGGAACCGCACGAGGTCGGCGATGCCGAGCCGGGCGGCGAGCTTCTGCAGCCCCTCGGGCTTGGCCAGGCCGCTGCCGCTGGGGCCGCCGACGACCGGTACGACGAGCCGGGAGCGCAGCGAGGGGTCCTCGGCCAGCAGGGCGGCGGTCGCGCGCAGCAGGATGTCGGGGGCCTTGAGGGGCTGTATGCGGCCGGCGAAGAGCGGGATGACCGCGTCCTGGGGAAGGCCGAGGCGGGCGCGGGCGGCGGCCCGGCTCTCGGCGATGCCGTCGCTGGTCGGCCGGAAGCGGTCGAGGTTGACGCCGGGGTGGACGACCGCGACCCGGCCGCGGTCGGCGTCGTAATGCCGGATCAGCTCGTCGGCCTCCTCGGCGGTGTTGGCTATCAGGCGGTCGGCGGCCCGGACGACCTGGGTCTCGCCGATGACCCGGGCGGCCGGCTCGGGGGTGTCGCCGAGGGCCAGGGCGGCGTTCTTGACCTTGGCCATGGTGTGCATGGCGTGCACCAGCGGGACGCCCCAGCGCTCGGCGGCCAGCCAGCCGACGTGGCCGGAGAGCCAGTAGTGGGAGTGGACCAGGTCGTAGTAGCCGGGGCGGTGGCCGGCCCAGGCCTGCATCACGCCGTGGGTGAAGGCGCACAGCTGGGCGGGCAGGTCCTCCTTGGCCAGGCCCTCGTAGGGGCCGGCGTCGACATGGCGGACGAGGACGCCGGGGGCGAGGTCGACGGCGGGCGGCAGGGTGCCGGTGGTGGCGCGGGTGAAGATCTCCACCTCGATGTTGATCGAGGCGAGCTTCTTGGCGAGCTCGACGATGTAGACGTTCATGCCGCCGGCGTCGCCGGTGCCGGGCTGGTGCAGCGGGGAGGTGTGGACGCTGAGCATCGCCACCCGGCGCGGACGGCGCGCGCCACCGGGCAGACGCAGCCGCGACGGTCCCGGGAACGGCCCATGGGGACGGCTGCGGAGCCGGGACACATAGGGGCTCACGTCGAGCTACCTCCTAGCCGGGGCGTGGCGGCACGCCACCGACCTGCTGCAACAACTCATCCGGGCGATGCATTTCCGTCCGGCGTCCCATCGTCGCACTTTGCCAAAGTGTGACCGTTCGGTGCACGTGACCGATCGCACGTGACCGCGGGGCAAGGAGGTCCCCGGCGCCCCATACTCTCGAAGCCATGCCCCGCCGCCCCGCCCCCGCTCACCCCGCGCCGAACCGGCCCGTCGGCAGCGCGACCCGCGGGACCACCAACCCCAACCGGCTGCGCCGGATGGACCGCTGGATAGCCGCGGAACACGGCGCCGTGCTGCGCCGCTCGGCCGACCCGGTCGCGGTCGACCTCGGCTACGGCGCCGCGCCCTGGACCGCGGTCGAGCTGCTGGGCCGGCTGCGCACGGTGCGCCCCGACGCCCGGGTCGTCGGCATAGAGATCGACCCGGCGCGGGTGGCGGCCGCCCGCCCGTACGAGAAGCCGGGGCTGGACTTCCTGCACGGCGGCTTCGAGGTGCCGCTGCCCGGCGACCGGGGTCGGGCGCCGGTCCTGATACGGGCCGCGAACGTGCTGCGGCAGTACGACGAGGACGAGGTGGCCGCCGTCTGGCGGCGGCTGTGCGCGCGGCTGGCCCCCGGCGGGCTGCTGGTCGAGGGCACCTGCGACGAGATAGGGCGCCGCCACGTATGGGTGGCGCTGGGCCCCGAAGGGCCCCGCACGGTCACCTTCGCGGCCCGGCTCGGCACCCTGGAAGCCCCCTCCGACCTGGCCGAACGCCTCCCCAAGGCGCTGATACACCGCAATGTGCCGGGCGAGCCGGTACATGCCTTCCTGCGCGACTTCGACCGGGCCTGGGCGGCCGCCGCCCCGCTGGGCGCCCTCGGTGCGCGGCAGCGGTGGCGGGCCGCGGTGACGTCCCTCGCGGCGGACTGGCCACTGGCCGGTGACCCGCGGCGGCGGCGCCAGGGCGAGGTCACCGTGCGCTGGGAGGCGCTGGCGCCGCGCGGCTAGCACCCGCGCGCCTCAGGCGCGGACCGCGGTCACACCGCCAGCGGCGTGGCCTGTGGCCCGCGGGCCGCGGCGGGCCGGGCCGCCAGCTCGCGCAGCCGCCGCTCGGTCGTCGAGCCGCGCGGGGCCGTGTACGTGACCAGCGCCTGGTCCGGGTCGGTGGTCAGCCGGAAGCTCTCGAAGGTGATCTCCAGCTCGCCGACGTCCGGGTGCCGCAGGCGCTTGGTGCCGCGCAGGCACTCGTGCACCGACTGGGCCTCCCAGAGGCGGCGGAAGTCCGCGCTGCGCGCCAGCAGTTCATTGACCACCTCGCAGATCCGCGGGTCGTCCGGGTGCCGGCCGCTGTCGGCGCGCAGATTGCCGACCACCTCGACGGCCTTGGCCTCCCAGTCGGGGTGCAGTGCGCGGGCCGCCGGGTCGAGGAAGACCAGCAGTGCGGTGTTCCGCCGCTCCGGGGCGAGCGCGTCCAGGTCGAAGGCGATCCGGCCGCCGAGCGCATTCCACGCCAGGATGTCCAGGCCGCGGCCCAGGACCATGGCCGGGACGGTGCTCGCCATGGCATCCAGCAGCTGCCGGATCTCCGGCCGCACGGTCTGCCCGGGGACCGTCCGGGGCACGCAGTCCGCCTCGCTCCGGCGCCGGGGCACGGCGATGTTGCGCAGGTACGTCACCTCGCCGCCGGACAGCCGCAGCGCCCGCGCGATGGCGTCCAGGACGGAGTCGGAGATGGCGGGCGCCCGGCCCTGCTCGATGCGGGTGTAGTAGTCGACGCTGATGCCGGCGAGCTGGGCGACCTCCTCGCGCCGCAGCCCGCGCACCCGGCGGCGGCCGATCCCGCTCGGCAGGCCCAGGTCGGCCGGGTCCAGCGCGGCGCGGCGCGCCTTGAGGAACGAGCTGATCTCGATTTCCGCATGCAGCATCCGTCCAGTATGCGCGCGGCGGCGCGTGGGTGGTTCCGCCGGACCCAGGCTGCGACGGGCCTGGTCCGCCCCGGCCGGCCCCAGCAGTCTGAGGCGCACGCAGTCGTAAGAACGAACCAAGAACGGGCAGGGAGCAGCTCATGCAGCGCAGGATCCTCGGCGGCACCGGCATCTCGGTCAGTGAGTACGCACTGGGCGCGATGATGCTCGGCGCCTTCGGCAACACCGACCACGCCGACTGCGTCCGCCTCGTGCACCGCGCGCTGGACGCCGGCATCAACTTCGTGGGCACCGCGGACATCTACTCCGCGGGCGAGTCCGAGGAGATCGTCGGCAAGGCCCTCAAGAGCCGCCGCGACGACGTCGTACTGGCCAGCAAGTTCTTCAACCCGATGGGCCCGGACGCCAACCACAGCGGGGCGTCCCGGCGTTGGATCGTGCGCGCCGTGGAGGACAGCCTGCGCCGGCTGGACACCGACCACCTCGACCTCTACCAGGTCCACCGCCCCGACCCCACGACCGACATCGACGAGACCCTGTCCGCGCTCTCGGACCTGGTCCGCTCCGGCAAGGTGCGGGCCATCGGCACCTCGACGTTCCCCGCCGAGCAGATCGTCGAGGCCCGGTGGACCGCCGAGCGCCGCGGCCACGTCCGGTTCCGTACCGAGCAGCCGCCGTATTCGATGCTGGCGCGCGGGGTGGAGAACGCGGTGCTGCCGACCGCGCAGCGCTACGGCATCGGCGTGCTGACCTGGGGCCCGCTCAGCGCCGGCTGGCTCTCCGGCCGCGACCTGTCGGCCAGTTCCCGGGCCGCCCTGGAGACCCAGAAGTTCGACCTCTCACTCCCGGAGAACGCCCGTAAGGCCGAGGCGGTCCGCGCCCTGTCCGAGGTCGCGTCCGACGCCGGCCTCACCCTCCCCCACTTGGCCACCGCCTTCGTCCGCGCGCACCCGGCGGTGACCTCGGTCATCATCGGCCCGCGCACCCTCGACCAGCTGGACAGCCTGCTGGACGGCGCCGACATCACCCTCGACGCGGACGTCCTGGACCGGATCGACGCCATAGTGCCCCCGGGCACCGACCTCAACCGCGCGGACAACTACTACCTGCCCCCGGCGGTCTCGGATCCGGCACTGCGGCGGCGCTGAACGGGACGCCTACGGCCGCACGACCGCTTCCCGGAGGCCCGGGGAGCGACGCCGACCGGTCGTTGCTCATGCGGTGGCTTCCGGGAGTCGTGTGTTGCGCACGAACTTGTCCTCACCTGCGCTCGCGAGATACCGGCCGTCCGGATAGAAGGCCACCGCGTTCACTGAGCGTTTGTGCGTGATGTGCAGCAATGACTGCCCCGTGTCGGCCCGCCAGACGCATACGGCACCGTTCGCGCTGCCGGTGGCGAGCAGGCTGCTGTCCGGGCTGAACGCCACGGCCCTCAGGCCGCTGGGCTGCTCGATGCAGAAGAGCGGGGCCCAGGTTTCCGTTTCCCGTATTTGGGCGGTGCGGTCTTCGCTGCAGGTCGCGATTCTCCGGCCATCGGGAGAGAACGCGGCGCGGAGTACGAAATGCCTGTGGGGGATCCGCTCCTTCAGCTCGCCCGTCACCGTGTCCCACACGTAGGCATTTCCGTCCTCACAGGCAGTGAGCAGGAGCCGCCTGTCAGGACTGAACGCGACGTCCTTGACCGCCCGGGGGTGGCGCAGGGAGAGCACCTCGTTTCCGGTGTGGAGATCCCAGATGCGAGCCGTCGCGTCCGCGCTGCCCGTGACCAGGTATCTCTGGCTGAAATCGAAGTCCACCGCATTGACGAAATGCCCGTGCGCGAGCTGCAGCGACAAGGACCCGGTCGCCATGTCCCAGATGCGCGCGATGTTGTCCGTGGTGCCGGTGGCCAGTCTTCCACCGTCGGCGCTGAAGGCGATCGCGTTCACCATCGTGCTCCAGCCTCCGACTCGGTGGCTGGAGGTCACCCGGCCGGTAGCGACGTCCCATGTCCGCACCAGCTTGCGGCCTCCGGTGGCGATCAGTTGCCCGCGCGGGTGGATGGCCATGCTCACGACCCAGCGGTCCGTGTCGATCTCCGATTGGGGCGTGATGCCGACAGGGGTAGGCGGCGGAGGTGGAGATGGGGGCGGTGGGGGGCGGGGATCCGGGTGTCCCCCACCGTGTGGCGGCCCCGGAGGCACAGTGATCTCACGGCTGATCTTCCGGGGATCGGGTTTCTTGATCGGGTGGGTGAAGTCGAAGAGCCGGGCGTCGCCGCTGCGTTGGTACAGGACGGGGGTGAAGCACTCAAGGCTGTCGTCCTTGTCCGCCCGCAGCGCGATGCGACCCGTGCGCACCGCCTCGTCGACCGGCCGGTTGGCCGCGAGGGCCAGGTAGAAGGCCCTGGAGAACAGCACGGCCGCCTTGTCGGTCACCGGGAACTGCATGGCCACGACCGCCGGCACGGTGTGCTCCAACTCTGCAGCCGTACTGGAGAACAGGTCCTGCGCGTTCGCCGTTCCGGTCTCGCAGCTGTTGAGCACGACGAGGCGCGGCGAGGGATTGGCGACGCTGATGAGCGAACCCAGAGCCTCCGCGTGCAGCGGGTCTTCCCGCCCCGTCTCGTCCGCGAAGACGATCATTCCTTGACGTCGGAGCTCGTCGAACCGTCCGTGCCCGATGAAGTGGAAAACATGGCAGCCGTCGAGGAGCGCCTGGTAGAGCTGCTCTTTGGTCTGACCTCGCGCCCAGTGGAGTTCGACCATGCCTTCGTCGATGAGCGGCCTCAGCGCGGCACTCAGGTGCTCCTGTTCGGCCTCTGCGTTCAGCACACCCAGCGAGCCGGGAAGGGCGACCATGCCGAGGATGCGAAGCGGCGGTTCCACGCGCAGCGGCGACACCGGCTCCAGGACTTCGACGTGGCGAACGATCGGGTGACGCAGGCACAGGTAGCCGCCGCCGACCTTGGGGTCGTGGAGGAGTTCCCAGGGCAGGGCGGCGAGTTCCGGTGAGCGGACCCGGAGGACGAGCCGTAGCCGTTGGTCCCGTTCTTTTGCCTTCTGGCTGCTGGAGAGATAGAGCGCCTTGATCGTGTTCTGAAATACTGCATTGAACAATTCGTCGCCGGCCTGACGAACGGGCACCTCAAGTTCGGTCCCGGCACCTCGTGAGCGCGCCGCGGAGCCCAGGACCGTCGCCTGCAGCGCGGGCAGCCTGCTCAGCAGTTCATGAGCATCAAGCTGGGCAACGGCACAGTCCTCACCGCACGGCGACTGCACCTCGATCCGGTAGCCACCGGGCCCCTCGCTCATCTCGACCTCGAAGTCGAACTCCGCTGCCATGCCGCCCTTCTCCCTCCCAGCGGTTCAGCGTGCTGCCGCGGGGGGTTGGGTGGGGGTCGCGGGGGTGGAGTCCGACCCGCCTACGGGCTGTGAGAGGTTGCTCCAGGCAAGGAAATCGGAAAACTTCTGGGGATCTCCTTGGCCGAGTTCTACGACGATGTTGAACCGTCGGTCCGTGTAAACGTTCCAAGCAACACCATTGGTGTCTTCATAACAGGCCGTGTCGCCGACTATGGCCGACCCAATGACATACGTCTTGTTGCCGCCGTTCGCATAGTCGTTCTCGGTGTCACACGTGCTTCCGGTGAGCTGCTCCGGGGTGGCCTGCTTCAGCCAGCGATCCTGCATGGAGTTCACGTCCTGGAACATGGTGTATGTGATGCCCTGGTCCGGTGCACCCTCGCTCGCAGTGCAGTCCATCGTCACCGCCCCTTTGGGTGCTTCACTACCCTCCGTACAGGTGAAGTTGTCCGATACCTGGGTGGGAATGTGAGCTCTAAGATCCGCTACCGTGGGTACTTCCTTTCCCTTCTCGGTTGTCCATGTCCAGCCTCCGGCGAAGAGCAGCAATATCCCGAGAACGGCGACGACTACACGCGGTGTTCGATGCATCTTCGGGATCGTCATCAAGCGCCGAGATATTCCACTGCCGATCAGCGCAAGGATGAGAAGGAGAACACCGATGCCGATGAGTACGACGGCGAGAGGCATCTCTCGACTCCTTCGCGAGTGAATCCATCACTTCGCGGCCTAAGCCCGCCAGGCCCTGCATACACCCTGAGTTACCTGAAAGGGGAACAGCAGAACCGTCAACTACCTCTGATATCTAGCAATATTCGAGATTTCGTGCTAATTCATACTCTATGAGCATCGTGGAGTACGCGCTACAAGACGGCGATACGGTGCTGGTCAGGGTTTCCGATGGGCAGGCCCAGGGCCCTGTCACCCGTGGTGCGTCGACGTCCGCGGTCATTGAACGGGCGGAGGGCACCTTCGAGTCCGTCATGAACGCCGTCCGGACGGTGACCCGTGGCGTGGCCGCACAAGTTGAGGGCCTCGTGCACCGGCCGGACGTGCTCGCGGTGGAGTTCGGCATCGAGTTGAGTGCTCAAGCGGGGGCGGTCATCACGGCGGCCGGCGCCTCCGCTCACCTGAAGGTCAGTCTGACGTGGAACACCTCGCGACCAGGAACTGCCGATCAGCCGTCACGTTCTTAAGGACCCGCATCAATTGCGGCCTTGCTGCCGCCTGCCGCTCAGGCCAGATGCAGCGCGGCGAGCAATGCGTCGACCAGCGGCCGGTCCCGGTCCTGGGTGAGCCGGGCCCGGGCCTCCTCCGGGGACAGCCACTCCAGCCGGTCGACCTCGTCGGTCGGCGTGAACGCCCCCGCCATCGCCTCGGCGGCCCAGTAACGGACCTGCTTGGGGCGGCCGTTGGCGAAGTAGGAGGAGGTCGGCAGGGGGGCGCCGGGGCGGCAGTCCATGCCGGTCTCCTCGGCCACCTCGCGGACCGCTCCGGCCAGGGCGTCCTCGCCGCGCTTGAGTTTGCCCTTCGGGTGGGACCAGTCGTCGTACTTGGGCCGGTGGACGAGCGCGATCTCCAGGCCGTGCTCGACGGACGGGCGGCGGCGCCACAGCACACAGCCCGCGGCCCGCACCGGCTTGCGGCTGTCCGGCTTACCGGTGTCCGGCGTGCGGGATTCCGGCTTACGCGTGTCCGGCGTGCGGGCCGGTGGCTCTCCGGGGCCGGTCATCGCTCCACCCCCTTCAGGGCCTTCTCCCGGGACAGCCAGACCCGGCCGAAGGCGTAGCGGGCCGCCTCGACCTGATGGCGCTGGTCGGCGTGGAGGACACCGAGGGCGTAGGCGGTGGCCGGGGCGATGCGGGGGGTGCGGGCCGCGGCGGCGGCTGCGGCGGCGGCCTCGGCGGCGTCACGGTGGCCCTCCAGGAGCAGGGCCGCCTCCGCCAGACGGGGGTCGGCGTACTCGGGGACCAGCACCTCCTGGGCGTAGCGGCTCAGCCGGAGCAGCACCCGGACCTGGTGCCAGGGCGCGTCCTGGCGGGCGCCGTCGGCCAGCGCCTCGGCGTTGTACGGCTGCCCGGCGCGGACCAGCGGCAGCGCGCCCACCGCCTCGGCGAGCCGGCGCGCGGACTGCTCGGCGAGCGGCGGCAGCGCCTCGGCGGCCGGGACGTCCGCGGCCGCGCGGGTCAGCGGCACCTCGGAGGCGAGCACGGCGACGGAGTCGGCGACGGCGTGGAAACGGGACGAGCCCAGGGCCTGGAGCGCGGCGGAGTGGGCGCGGGTGCGGGCGAGGGTGAGCTGGCGGTCCAGCAGCGCCCCGGCCCGTGCGGCACCGGCGGCGAGGACGGCATCGGCGTCCGGAACGGCGGTGTCGCGCCCTTCGAGGGAGCCGGTTTCGGGGCCCAGGTCGCCGGGACCGGGGCCGGTGTCCGTACCGGAAGGCTCCGTCTTGCGGGTGCCGGCGGCGCGGGTGCCCATGGTGCGGGTCCCGGCGGATGGTTCCGCGCGGTCGGGGCGCCCGCCGCGGCGGGTGCGCGGGGCGCGGTCGGTGCCGCGTTCCGGGCGGTCCGGTCGGTCCGGGCGGTCGGTGCGGCCGGTCAGCCGCGTCAGGGCGGCCATCAGCCGGTCGCGGCGGGCCGCACAGGCCTGTTCGCGGGCCAGGGTGCCGGACAACCACCCCAGTTCGGCGAGGAGTTGGTCGGCCCAGGCCTCTTCGGTCAGCGGCCGGAAGGTGTGCAGGGTGGCGCTGATCCGGCGGGCGGCGCGGCGCAGCCGGCGGGCGGCCGCGCCGGCGCCCTCGGCGTCCGGGCCGCTCTCCCGGTGCAGCCGCAGACTGCGCAGGAAGTCCGCGGACTGCTGGTGGAGGTAGCCGGCGAGCACGTCCTCGGCCGTCCGCCCGGCGAGGTGCGGGCCGGCGGCGGGTCCGGTGCCGGCCGCCGGGTCGTCGTACGGCCCCGGTGGACCGTACGGTCCGTAGGGTCCGTCCACCACCGCGGCACGGGCGCCGGCCGCCCCGCCGGGCTCGCATCCGGTGCCGAGGAGACCGGCCGGCCCCCCGGTCCGCTGGTCAGGTCGCTGGGCCACGCCGGCGCCTCCGGGCGTCGATGAGCATTTCCTGTACGTTGCGCAGCGGCGCGCCGTCCGCGTCCACGGAGCGCCGGTTCCAGTCGCCGTCCGGGCCCAGGTGCCAGGAGGACGTGGTGTCCGAGGTACCGGTCTCCAGGAGCCGGTTGAGGGCGGCGCGGTGCGCCGGGTCGGTGACCCGGACCAGCGCCTCGATCCGCCGGTCGAGGTTGCGGTGCATCATGTCGGCGCTGCCCAGCCACACCTCGGGCTCGCCGCCGTTGCCGAAGGCGAAGATCCGGGAGTGTTCCAGGAAGCGGCCGAGGATGCTGCGGACCCGGACGTTCTCGCTGAGGCCGGGCACTCCCGGGCGCAGCGCGCAGATGCCGCGCACCCAGATGTCTACCGGCACACCGGCCTGCGAGGCGCGGTAGAGCGCGTCGATGACGGCCTCGTCGACCATCGAGTTGACCTTGATGCGGACGTACGCGGGCCGGCCCGCGCGCTGGTGCGCGATCTCCTTGGTGATCCGCTGGATCAGGCCGTCGCGCAGGGACTTGGGGGCGACCAGGAGGCGGCGGTAGGTCTCCCGGCGGGAGTAGCCGCTCAGCCGGTTGAAGAGGTCGGAGAGGTCGGCGCCCACCTGCGGGTCGGCGGTCAGCAGCCCGAGGTCCTCGTAGAGCCGGGCCGTCTTGGGGTGGTAGTTGCCGGTGCCCACGTGGGAGTAGCGGCGCAGCATGTCGCCCTCCTGGCGGACCACGAGGGAGAGCTTGCAGTGCGTCTTCAGGCCGACCAGGCCGTAGACGACGTGGCAGCCCGCCTCCTCCAGCTTGCGGGCCCACTTGATGTTGGCCTGCTCGTCGAACCGGGCCTTGATCTCGACCAGCACCAGGACCTGCTTGCCGGATTCCGCCGCGTCTATCAGGGCGTCGACGATCGGCGAGTCACCCGAGGTGCGGTAGAGGGTCTGCTTGATGGCGAGGACGTCGGGGTCGGCCGCGGCCTGCTCCAGGAACGCCTGCACCGAGGTGGAGAAGGAGTCGTAGGGGTGGTGCAGGAGGACGTCGCGGGCGCGCAGCGCGGCGAAGATGTCGGGCGCCGACGCCGACTCCACCTCGGCGAGGTCGCGGTGGGTGCCGGCGACGAACTTGGGGTACTTCAGCTCGGGCCGGTCCAGCGCTCCTATGCCGAACAGCCCGGTCAGGTCCAGTGGGCCGGGCAGCGGGTAGACCTCGGCGTCGGAGATCTTCAGCTCCTGGACGAGCAGGTCGAGCACCGCCGGGTCGATGGACTCCTCGACCTCCAGCCGGACCGGCGGGCCGAACCGCCGCCGCATCAGCTCCTTCTCCAGCGCCTGGAGGAGGTTCTCGGCGTCGTCCTCCTCGACCTCCAGGTCCTCGTTGCGGGTCACCCGGAACATGTGGTGCGCGCGCACCTCCATGCCCGGGAACAGCTCCTCCAGGTGGGCGGCGATGACGTCCTCGATGGGGACGTAGCGCTGCGGGGAGGCTTCGAGGAAGCGGGAGAGCAGCGGCGGGACCTTGACCCGGGCGAAGTGGTCGTGGCCGCTGACCGGGTTGCGGACGACGACGGCCAGGTTCAGCGAGAGGCCGGAGATGTACGGGAACGGGTGCGCGGGGTCCACCGCCAGCGGCGTGAGCACCGGGAAGATCTGCTGCCGGAACAGGGTGAACAGCCGGGCCTGCTCCTTCTCGGTCAGGTCCGGCCAGCGGATCAGATGGACGCCCTGGTCGGCGAGGTCGGGGGCGATGTCCTGCTGGAAGCAGGCGGCGTGCCGGGCCATGAGCTCGCGCGAGCGGGTCCAGATCAGGTCCAGCACCTCGCGGGGCTGGAGGCCGGACGCGGAGCGGGTGGCGACGCCGGTCGCGATCCGCCGCTTGAGTCCGGCGACCCGGACCATGAAGAACTCGTCGAGGTTGCTGGCGAAGATCGCCAGGAAGTTGGCGCGTTCGAGCAGCGGGGTGGCCGGGTCCTCGGCGAGTTCGAGCACCCGCTCGTTGAACGCCAGCCAGCTGCGTTCCCGGTCCAGGAAGCGGTCGGCGGGCAGCTCCGCGCCGTCCACGCCCACCACGCCCTGGTCCACGTACGCGTCCGGGTCGGCGTCGAGGTCGGGCTCCAGGCCCGGCACGGTCCCGCGGACCGCGTGCGGCCGGTGCGCGGCGATCGAGCCCACGGAAGGCTGGGCCGAGGGGGCCGGGGCCTGTGGGGGCCTGGTGGCCGGCATCTCGGGCTGGACCTGTGCCTGAGCGCTGGGCTGCTGGTTCATGGCCTTATTCTTCCGCGTTCCGGGGGTTCCAGCCGCGTCAGGAGGTGGCGGCGCGAGACGGAGCCTCGGGTTGGGGAGGTTCGGCACAGCGGGCTGCATTCAGCGATGCTCGCAACCGACCTTGAATCAGCGGTAACGCGGATATGGCGCAGAAGCAAGCGGGACGCTACGGCGCGGGGCCGGGGGCAGGGCCAGGAGCGGGCCGCGGCGGCATCCGGACGCGGGCGGTGCGGTGCCGCCGACACTGTGTCACCGCACCGTCGCGCTGTCACCACGCCGCCGCCCGGTCACCGCAACCGTTATCCATGAGAAATACCCCCGGCTGCCATCAGCACGACCCCATGCACTTCTGCACTTCGAGGGGCGCGCCTCCGATTTATTGCGAAAGAAATTCATCGGGCCGAGGGGAAATCGATGAGCTTCCGCAGGGCCGCCATCACTGGCCCGCCCGTCCTCGCCCGTTCACGTCGAGCGGCCCGACGGGGAACGGCAATTGACGGGCCGCCAGTTGTGGGCCCCAGCGCTCCCGGGGGAAGACCAGGAAGACCACCCAAAGGCCATGGAAAGCGACGGAGGGCCACCGAAAAAGCCAGGGAAAGAGCCAGAAAGAAAACGAGAATAATGACGGCGTACCCGGCAGAAATAAAAGGCGGGCGGCGACAGAGCGGTCCGGCGGCCGTTCCGTGCCTTCCGGCCGCTCCGCGCCTTCCGGCCGTTCCGTTACTGAGGGGTACAGGTATTGACCGGCGGTGACAAGCAGCTGTGGAAGGCCTCCAGCCGGCCTCAGCGGCCTCCTGAGCGGCGCCCGACACTCGGCCCGGAAACCCGACTGCGCCCGCCGACTCCGCTGCGTACGCTGACCGGCGTGTCCACGCCCCCCGCGCCCCCGGCCACGCCGCTGCCCTACACGCCCGCCTACCCGATACGTACCCCGCGCCTGGACCTGCGTCCGGTCACCGAGGACGACTTCGCGGCGATCCACGGCTACCAGCGCCTCCCCGAGGTCTGCCGCTACCTCTACTGGGGCCCCTTGGACGAGGCCGGCTCCCGGGCCTCGGTCGCGGCCAAGTCCCGCCGCACCACGCTGCGCGACTCCGGCGACTTCCTCCAACTCGCCGTGGTGGTCCGCGAGACGGGCACTCTGGTCGGCGATGTGAGCTTCGTCCTCAGAAGCCGGGAGCACCGCCAGGGCGGCATCGGCTATGTCTTCCACCCCGAGCACGCCGGCCGGGGCTACGCCACCGAGGCGGCCCGGGCGCTGCTGGCCCTGGGCTTCGAGGAGCTGCAGCTGCACCGCATCCAGGCCGAGTTGGACGGCCGCAACACCGCCTCGGCCCGGCTGCTGGAACGGCTCAGGATGCGCCGGGAGGGCCATCTGCGGGAGAACGAGTTCCTCGACGGCGAGTGGTCCGACGAGGTCGTCTACGCGATGCTGGCGCGGGAATGGCGGGCGCGGCGGCGCTAGCCCCGCCGCGCCCGCCCGCCGGCGCTCAGGTCTCCGACCGGTACATCAGGTCCGTCTCGTGCGTGACGAACCCCATCCGCTCGTAGACGCTCACCGCCGCCGCGTTGTCGGCGTCGACGTAGAGCATCGCGGTCGGCAGCCCCTGGCCGGCCAGGTGGCGCAGCCCGACCGAGGTGAGCGCCTTGCCCAGGCCGCCGCCCTGCGCGCCGGGCCGGACGCCGAGGACGTAGACCTCGCCCAGGCCCTCCTCGGCGTGCACCTTCGTCCAGTGGAAGCCGACCAGCCGGCCGCCCTTCTCGGCCAGGAAGAAGCCCTTGGGGTCGAACCACGCCTCGGCCTTGCGGTCGTCCAGGTCGCGCTGGGTCAGCGAGCCCTGCTCGGGGTGGTGCGCGAAGGCCTCCGCGTTCACCTCCAGCCAGGCCGCGTCATCGGTGCCCGGCTGGAAGGTCCGTACGGTCACGCCCTCGGGCAGTACCGGCTCGGGCAGCTCCAGATCGCCCAGCGAGCGCCGCATCTGCCGCAGCTCGCGGAACATCGTCAGGCCCAGGGTCTGCGCGAGGTGCCGGGCGGCCGGGTGCCCGCCGTGCGCCCAGACCCGCAGCCGGCGCCCGGACAGCTCCAGCAGCTCGGTGCCCAGCGCCCGGCCGTGGCCGCGGCCGCGGTGCCCGGCGTGCACCACCAGCTCGGCGGCCGGCGCCTCCACCGGGTCGGTGTCCTCCAGCTGGCCGTAGCCGACCAGCAGCTCCTCGCCCGCTTCCCCGTGCGCGTACACCAGCACATGCGCGACACCCGGCCGCTTGCCGCCCCGCAGCTGCAGCCGTCCCTGTTCGGACACCGCGGGCTGCCCGTCCGTGCGCGCGGCCCGCTCGATCAGCTCCAGAACGGCCTCGGCCGTTTCCGGCGCGACCTCGTCGACCACCTGGATCCTGCGGCCGGTCCGGCCCATCTCCTGTGCAGCGTCAGTCATGTGTGCAGCGTACGACCCTGCCGGGGTCCCGCAGTGGCATCAGGGCGCGGCCGCCCCGATCTGCCCGGTGAGCCGCGCCGGTGCCGTCCGCCGGTCCGGCGCTCACCGGCAACCGTCCCGTAACCCGGCACCCCCTGTTGCGCTACGCGCGTCAACAATAAGCTGCGGTCCGCTCAGGACCATCCAGGAGGGGAACCCATGCCAGCGACACCGCAACGGCGCCGCGCCATCAGCAGATTGAGGACCGGTTCGGCCGCACTGGCCGCCGCCGTCGGGATCGGCGTCACCGTCGCCGCCCTGCCGGCCGGGGCCGACACCATGCACCCGGACCGCACCGGTCACTCCGGCCGCACCGTCGACGTCCAGCTGCTCTCCTTCAACGACTTCCACGGCAACCTCGAACCGCCGCAGGGCTCCTCCGGCACGGTCGAGGAACTGCAGGCCGACGGCACCAAGAAGAGCGTGCCGGCCGGTGGCGTCGAGTACCTGGCCCAGTCCCTGCGCACGGCCCGCAAGGGCCACCCGTACTCGGTGACCGCGGCGGCCGGCGACCTGGTGGGGGCCAGCCCGCTGCTCTCCGGCCTCTTCCACGACGAACCGACCATCGAGGCCATGAACCAGCTGGGCCTGGACGTCACCTCCGTCGGCAACCACGAATTCGACGAGGGCCGGGCGGAGTTGACCCGCCTGCAGAACGGCGGCTGCCACCCCAAGGACGGCTGCTACGAGGACGGCAAGAAGTTCGCCGGCGCCGGCTTCCCGTACCTGACCGCCAACGTCACCGACGAGAAGACCGGCAAGCCGCTGCTCAAGCCGTACACCGTCTGGCGCCACAAGGGCGTGAAGATCGGCTTCATCGGTGTGACGCTCGAAGGCACCCCGGACATCGTCAGCGCCAACGGCGTCAAGGGCCTGAAGTTCCACGACGAGGTCGAGACGATCAACAAGTACGCCAAGGTCCTGAACCGGCAGGGCGTGAAGGCGATCGTGGCCCTCATCCATGAAGGCGGCCTGCCCGCCTCCACCTCGTACAACTACAACTGCGACAGCCCCGGGCCGGGCGACGGCATCTCCGGTCCGATCACCGAGATCGCCAAGCACGTCACCTCCAAGGTCGACGCCCTGGTCACCGGCCACACCCACCAGGCGTACGCCTGCACCATCCCCGACCCGTCGGGCCGGCCGCGCACCGTCACCTCCGCCGCGTCCTACGGCAAGCTCTACACCGACACCGAGCTGACCTACGACCGGCGCACCCACGACATCGTCCGCACCAGCGTCAAGGCGCCCGGCGCGGTCAACCACGTGGTCGACCGCACCCAGCCCAAGGCCGCGGACATGACGTCCCTGATCGCCCGTTGGAACAAACTGGCCGCGCCGGTCGCGGCCCGCCCGGTCGGCCACATCGCCGCCGACATCGCCGGCCGCGGCGCGGACGCCCCCGAGTCCCCGCTCGGCGACGTCATCGCCGACGCCCAGCTCGAAGCGACCAAGGCCACCGACAAGGGCGGCGCCCAGCTGGCCCTGATGAACCCCGGCGGCATCCGCTCCGACCTCGCCTACCCGGCGTCCGGCTCCGAGGGCGACGGCGTCGTCACCTACGGCGAGGCGTTCACCGTCCAGCCCTTCACCAACATGATGAACGTCGTCGACCTCACCGGCGCCCAGCTGCTGACCGCCCTCCAGCAGCAGGTCAGCGGCCCCAACGAGGCGTCCCCCAAGATCCTCCAGGTCTCCGCGGGCCTCACCTACACCCTCGACCTGACCAAGAAGGGCGCCGACCGCATCGTCAAGGACTCCGTCAAACTGAACGGCGCCGCCCTCGACCCGGCCAAGACCTACCGCGTCGCGATGAACGAGTTCCTCGCCGGCGGCGGCGACGGCTTCGCCGCCTTCAAGGACGCCAAGAACAAGTACGTCGGCCCGTCCGACCTGGACGCCTTCACGGCGTACCTGACGGCACACTCGTCGGCGTCCTCCCCGCTGACACCGCCGGCGGCGGACCGTATTCACGTGGTGAAGTAACTCCCACGTACCTGGGTGCCCCGCCGCGGGGCGCTGCGCTTTGCGGTGCCTCCCACGTACTTGGCCGTCCCGCCGCGGGGCGCTGCGCTTTGCGGTGCCTCCCACGTACCCGTCTGTCCCGCCGCGGGGCGCCTCGCCGTTGCGCTTTGCGGCGCCCCGTATGCACTTGACCGTCCCGCCAGGGGGCGTCTCGCCGTTGCGCCTGCGGCGGGCGGGTGGTGTTTCGGGTGCGGTGACGGGCCTCCGGGGCCGGTTGTGTGGACTGCTGACGCTTTACGTCCA